>NZ_LKHP01000008.1 GCF_001440545.1 Caloramator mitchellensis | reverse complement strand
GCCAAACGTTGATATTACAAAAGAGGAAGAACTAAATAAATTGCTTCCATGGTCAAAGGAATTACCAGACAAATGCAGAGCCATGCTGAAGTAAAAGGTCGCATTAAAATGCGGCTTTTTTGTAAAGGTGGTCCTGTTTTGACGCTTACGTAACTAAAAAATACCTCGAAAAAGAGGGGGAGCAAGTTATCATACAAAAAATTAATAAAATCAAGGGGTTATCGTCAAAAGTACCCTAAAACTTTTGACTATACCTTGTTACAGCAAAGAAGGTTAAAATGAAAATCAGTTATTGCTTATTCAGGGAAGGGAGTGTAAGCTTTTATGTTATTAAAACAACAAATTAAAAGCTTATTTATAGTTCTTATTATTGATTTAATTGCAATTTTAATACTGGTAAATTATAATTTGGAAAATAGTTTAATAAAAATTAAACAAAGTTACTCTGGTGTAATTTTTTCTTTACTTCTGATATTAGTGCTTTTTATTTATTTTGATTATCTTAGAAAATTCTTTATAAAAAGTCAAAAAAGAAGAATTCAATTTTGGGATATTATTTTTAACTTAATTACAATCATTAGTATTCTGAAATTAAGTTATATAGCATTAATATGTTTTTTGTTCTTTTCGTAGTAAATTAGATGTTTTTTTGATATTTTTTTGTTAATATACGTTCTAATTAAACTATAGAGTAATTATGTTGTTATTATAGAGAAGTTAGTCATGAAGAAATAATGATAAGGTTGTTTCATTATAAATTCATATGTAAGTTATTTGAAAAATTCAAGGGAGGTGACATATAAAAAAGTCAAAATATTATATTCTTATGTAATTTTACCGTTAAAGATTAAATTAAATTAAGTGAAAGATGGAGGGGTTATTTATGAAGGGTATTATTATAAAGATAATTAATTTCGTATTAGCTTTTTTAATAGTTATACTTATACCTTTTAATCAAATTGTATATGCTAATCTAGCTTATAATAGAGATGTTAAAAAAATATCTTCAGACGCGAACGCTATGTTTAAAGAAATATATAAACAGTCTCAAAATAAAAATATTTCTAAAATAGAAAATGATTATGATTCATATTCAGTATTATTAAATAATCTTGAAAATGTTATATTCAAAAGCGATAATACTATTTTTGTAAACGTTGAAAAAATTTCAGAATTATATAAATTTGATTCAATTGAATTAGAAAAATTAAATAGCTTTATAAATAGATTGAACATATTAATTAAACTTAATGCTGTTAAAATAAATAGCAACTTAGAAATTTCAGTTGTTACAAATATACAACAAGAAAATTTTTTCTCAATTAAAGCAGCAGTAATTGATATATTACCTGAAGCGAGAATTCATGCAGATGAGCTAAAAAAAGTTTATGAAAATGCTATTTTTGGAACAAAACATATTGTAGCAGGAGTTTATTTTACTGAAAGGGTAAAGAGTGGAGGAATATGGGACTATAAAACTTACTTAGGAACAAAAACTATTTATTATGATGAAGGTTTGAGAGCACATGTTAGCGGAGAAACAATAGGAAATTTTCATTATGGCTATGTTGGAAGTGCAGTATTTGGACCAACAACTCTTAAATCTGCTGCGGGTCTAGTTCAAATAATAAGCGGTACTTCTGATATTAGTTTTTGGAGTAGTTATTTTGATGATCCTAGAGATACAGCGGATATTCAATGGGGAATAGATACGTATAATGCAGAACATTAATTTTTTATGTAGGACAATATTATTTATAAAGCTGAGTATATTTCATTAAAAAAGTTTAGTATAATTAACATAAGAGGAACTTTAAAATAGCAGAAAAGTTAACATAAATAATTTATTATAAAAATGATTAAAAAAATTTTATGGTGCTGAATGATGATGTATTGTTTAGGGAGTGAAAATAATGTATATATTTTTAATCATTATATAAATAAAATCTTGTATCAAAATCATCGTCCAAAGATATATTTGAACTATTAATTTGATACAATGTATGTGAAGCCTTGAGAAATCAGGGTTTTTTTGTCTTTGGGGATGAATAATGGAGACGGGGGAGATGGGTTTTAATAAAAAAATTATGGCAACAGATTTGTGATTGGAGATAAACATAATGTGATACGAACAGTTTGAATAAATTATTGCTTTATTGTATAATTAACAAAAAACGAAGGAGTTGATTTTATGAAGGGAAAGTGGATTGAGATAAAGGTAATTACAAGTCCTGATGCAATAGAGATGGTAAGTGGGATATTTTATTCTTTGGATGTAAAGGGAGTAGCTATAGAGGACCCAAATGATATTTTGCAGAAGTTAAACACACCGAGCTGGGATTATGTTGATATGAATTTGTATGAGTATGGTGATAAAGCTGCGGTTGTTAAAGGGTATTTTAGCGATGAGGATAATATTGATGAAATATTAAAATACATAAATGAAAGATTAGAAGAGCTAAAGAGTGATGGATTTGATATTGGTGAAGGAAAAATTTTAGTAAACCAGGTTTATGAGGAAGATTGGGCTACATCATGGAAAAAGTATTACAAGGTGACTAAATTAGGAAAAAGAATAGTTGTTAAACCAAGATGGGAGGAATATACTCCTGAAGATAACGAAATTGTAATTGAACTTGACCCTGGAATGGCATTTGGAACTGGGACTCATGAAACGACAATTCTCTGCCTTGAGCTTTTAGAAAAATATCTAAAGGGTGGAGAAACGGTTTTTGATATAGGAACAGGTTCTGGGATACTTGCAATAGCATCTTCAAAATTTGGAGCTGAAAAAGTTGTGGGCGTTGACATAGATGAAGTAGCAGTTGATGCAGCAAGGGAAAATGTTGAATATAATAACATAGGAAATGTGGAAATTAGGCATGGAAATTTAACTGATGTTTTAACTGAAAAGGCTGATATAGTTGTTGCAAATATAATAGCTGATATAATAATAAATATGACTTCATCGATTAAGAATTTTATAAAGCAAGAAGGCTTATTTATAGTATCAGGAATAATTCAGGATAGAAAAAACGATGTATTGAAGGAACTTGAAAACAATAATCTAAAAATTATAGAAATCAAAGAAATGGGCGAATGGGTTGGAATAGTTTCTAAACCAGAGTAAAGGGAGATGAAGTATGCATAAATTTTTTGTTAAGTCAAATAATATCAATGGCAATAAAATAAATATTGAGGGGGAGGATGTAAACCACATCCTTAAGGTTTTACGATTAAGAAAGGGAGAAAAAATACAAGTTTCTGATGGCGAAGGAAATGAATATATATGCGAGATAGATGCAAATGATAAGAAAACTGTGTATTGCAATGTTTTAGAAAGTTACAGAAATGAAACTGAACCTCCATTAAAAATAACGCTGTTTCAAGGGATGCCAAAGGCTCAAAAAATGGATTTGATAGTTCAAAAGTGCGTTGAAATTGGGGTTGTAGAAATTGTTCCGGTTATAACTAAACGAGTTGTAGTTAAAACGGAGGATAGGGATATAAGCAATAAAATAGAAAGATGGAATAGAATATCCTACGAAGCTGCAAAGCAGAGCGATAGGGGAATTGTTCCAAAGGTTTTAAATCCCATATCCTTTGAAGAAACAATAGAAAGATTAAAAAACATGGATTTGAGCATTGTTCCCTACGAAAATGAAGAGGGGAATGGAATAAAAAGTTTAACAAGCAGAAATGATGTAAAGAACGTAGGAATACTTATAGGACCCGAAGGCGGATTTGAAGAGGAAGAGATTGAGATTTGTAAAGTAAATGGAATTATTCCAGTTACATTAGGACCAAGAATACTTAGAACAGAAACAGCGGGATTTGTTGCATCAGCTTTAATACTATATGAATTTGGAGATTTAGGAGGAGCTAGATGAAAAAAGTAGCATTTTATACATTAGGGTGCAGAGTTAATACATATGAAACAGAAGCAATAGCAGAAACCTTTATAAAACACGATTATGAGCTTGTAGAATTTGATGAATTTGCTGATGTTTATGTTGTTAACACATGCACTGTTACAAATATAGGAGATAAAAAATCAAGACAAATGCTTAGAAGGGCGAAGAGGATTAATCCAGAATCCTGTGTAGTTGCAGTAGGATGCTATGTTCAGGTTGCCCCTGAAGAGGTTGAAAAATTAGAAGATGTGGACATTATAATTGGAACAAAGGATAAGGGCAAGATAATTGAGCTTGTTGAAGAGTTTGAAAGAAATAAGAGAAAAATTAAACACGTTGAAAATGTAATGAGCATAAGACAGTTTGAGGAGCTTGAGATAGATGAATATCAAGACAAAACCAGGGCATTTTTAAAGATTCAGGATGGCTGCGACAGGTTTTGCTCATATTGCTTGATTCCTTTTGCAAGAGGGCCTGTAAGAAGCAGAAAGCCTGAAAATATACTAAAGGAAGTTGAAAAATTAGCCTCAAATGGCTACAAGGAAATAATACTTTCGGGAATCCATGTTGCATCATATGGGAAGGACTTAAAGGATATAGACCTTGTAGATGTAATTGAGATGATTCAAAAGGTTGATGGAATAGAAAGGATTAGAATTGGCTCTGTTGACCCTACGTTCTTTTCGGAGGATAAAATAAACAGGCTGAAAAATATTGAGAAATTTTGTCCTCACTTTCATCTCTCCCTTCAGAGCGGCTGCGATGAAACTTTAAAGAGGATGAACAGGCATTATACAACTGAAGAATATAAGATTGTAGTTGAAAACTTAAGAAAAACGTTCGAGGATGTGTCTATAACAACCGATATAATCGTGGGATTTCCAGGAGAGACTGATGATGAATTTGCAAAGACCTATGAATTTTTAAGCAAAATTAATCTATCAAAGATGCACATATTTAAATACAGTCCAAGAAGAGGGACAAAGGCTGCCGAAATGAAGGAACAGGTTAAAGAGAGCATAAAAGAAAATAGAAGCCATAAACTAATAGAACTTGATAAAAAACTTGAAGAAGAATTTATCAATAAATTTATAGGAAAAACCATGGATGTGTTATTTGAGGAATACAACGATGGCTATTATTGGGGTTATACAAAAAACTATATTAGAGTAGGAACTTCATTTAACAAAGATTTGTCAGGGCAGATATTTAATGTTAAAATATTAGAGAGTAGGGAAAATAAGGCAATAGGAAGGGTAGAAATGGAGGTGAAATAATGGATTGCATTTTCTGCAAAATTGCTAATGGATTGATTAAAGTGGATTTTTTGTATGAGGACGATAAGGTTGTGGCCTTTAGGGATATAAATCCTGTTGCTCCTCAACACGTCTTAATAGTTCCTAAAAAACATATAGAATCCGTCATGAACTTGCAAGAAGAGGATTTCTCGCTTGTTGGACATATTTTTAAAGTTGCACAGAAGATTTCTAATGATTTAGGAATAAGTGAAAATGGGTTCAGAATTGTAAATAACTGTGGGACAGCAGGAGGACAAACTGTTATGCACATCCACTTCCATCTGCTTGGAGGAAGAGATATGCAATGGCCACCCGGTTGATAAATAATCATTGACAAAATTTACTTTGATAATATATAATGTTTATGTGCTATTTGCATATAGTTCATCGCAGCACTGTTATTCTGTATAGCGGAGGGAGGGAGAACGGTGTCAGAAATAAGAGTAGGCGAAAACGAATCATTAGAAAGTGCTCTTAGGAGATTTAAGAAGAAGTGTGCGGCTGCAGGTGTGCTTGCTGAAGTTAGAAAGAGAGAACACTATGAAAGCCCAAGCGTAAGACGTAAGAAGAAGGCACAAGCTGCTCGTAAGAGAAAGCATAAATAATGAAAGAAGGGTGAATATGTCACTCAAGGAAAGAATTCAAGAAGATTGGAAAAATGCGATGAAGGCAAAGGATAGCTTTAGAGCAAGTGTTTTGAACATGGCTAAGGCTGCAATCCTTTATGATGAAAAGACTAATGGTCAAGCTCTTGATGATGAACAGATAATAGCTGTTATATCAAGGGAAGTAAAAAAGAGAAAAGAATCAATTGCAGATTTTGAAAAAGGGAACAGGCAAGATCTTGTTGATCAAACAAACAAGGAAATTGAGATTTTGCTTGAATACCTTCCTCAGCAGCTAACTGAAGAAGAGATTGCTGAAATCATAAAGGGTGCTGTAGATGAGGTTGGAGCAAATAGCATTAAGGACATGGGAAAAGTAATGGCCATAGTAGCTCCAAAGGTTAAAGGAAGAGCTGATGGCAAGATGGTTAGCGAGATGGTTAAAAAATTCTTACAATAATTAGACCTGCTTATGCAGGTCTTTTAATTTTTTTGACATCTTTTACATACAATTAATTAGATGAATTTATATGGTGATAATATGCAAAAAGAAATAAAAAATAGAATTTCTGAAGCATTTGATATACCACAGGAAATAGTTTTGGATTACCCAGCTATTAAGATTTTAGGGGATATAGAAATTTTAATAGAAAACCATAAAGGAATAATTGAATATACAAAAGAACAGATAAGAATAAACAGCAGAATTGGAATAATTTTAATAAGAGGCAGCGATTTGATAATAAAGCAAATAAACCAGGACGAGATAAGCATTCATGGAACTATTGCTTCTATAAGCATCATCAAGTGATTTAGGGGATGTATATGAACAGAAATTATATAAATGTGGTAATAGAAGGATTGAATCCTGAGAAATTTATCAATCTTGCAATAGTTAATGGAATAAATCTATGGGATATTGAAAGAATAAGTTTTACTGAAATGGGATTTAAAATGAGTGGTAAACAGTTTAAGGATTTAAGGAAAATTGCAAAAAAAACTAGCTGTAGGGTAAGAATTGCAAGAAAAAATGGGATTATATTTATAATTAAAAGAATGGCTAGAAGAGCATTTTTTATTGCTGGAATACTGGTGTTTTTTATAATATTATACTTAATGTCAAATATGGTTTGGAGCATAGAAATAGAAGGAAATAAAAAAATCAACGAACAAATAATATTTAATGAATTGAAGAAAAATGGAATTACAATAGGAAGTTTTAAAAGTAAAATAAAACCAAGAGATGTTGAAAAAAATATGGTGAAGGCTATAACTGAATTATCAATGATTACGATAAGCTTCGATGGGACAAAGGCAAAGGTCAGGATTGTAGAAAGAACCATGCCTCCTGAAATAATAGACAATGAATTACCTACAAATATCATAGCTACAAAAGAGGGAATAATAACAAAGGTCTCGGCACTTAAAGGTCAGGCTCTTGTTAAGGAGGGCGACTTTGTAAAGAAGGACCAGGTTCTAATATCAGGAGTTATAACAGATTCTCAAAATTTGCCATTGAAAGCCACTAGGGCAATAGGCGATGTGTATGCCAAAACATGGTATGAGTCGATAAAGGAGATTAATTTGCAGTATAAATATTTTGAATTCACTGGGAACGAGTTAAAGGTTATTTATATACTGACGCCCAACAATAAAAGAATATATTTAAAACCTGGAGTTAACAAATTTCAATTTTATGATAAAATAGAAGAAAAAGAAAAAATAAAGATTGCAGGGTTTGGAACCAATATTATAAAAATTACTGAAACATATAAAGAAAAAATTCAACGAATAAAAATACTGAATTATAGAGAAGCATTGGATACGGGAATAGAAATTACAAATAATGAATTAGAAAAAAAGGTTCCAAAGGATGCAAAGGTATTGGAAAAGAAAATCGAAAAAGTTATAATGAAAAATAAGGTTAGGGTTAGAAACCTTTGGGTTACGGAGGAAAAGGTTTCGGCGGAAAAAAAGATTAATTAGATTGGAGGAAAAGTCTTGCAGACAGAAAATAGAATTGAAATTGAAAATATGGAGCAAATTATGAATTTGTTTGGTAAATTTGATGAAAATATAAAAATTATAGAGCAAACATTTGATGTGAGTATTGTAAATAGAGGAACAGAGGTAAAGATAACAGGACCGGGGAAGGTAGAGCTTGCAACAAAAACTGTTTTAAAGCTTTTGGAAGTAGCCAAAAAAGGTGAAACCATTACTCTTCATACTGTTAATTATATAATTGGATTGGTTATGGAGGATGCTCCTGCCGATTTAGAAAAGATATTAGAAGATGTTATTGTGGTTACTGCTAGGGGAAAATACGTTAAATGCAAAACTTTTGGACAAAGGGAGTATATAGAAGCAATTAAAAAGAATGATATTGTATTTGGAATAGGACCTGCCGGAACCGGTAAAACATATTTGGCAATTGCAATGGCAGTCAAGTTTCTAAAGGATAAAAAGGTTAGCAGAATAATATTGACAAGGCCGGCGGTTGAGGCTGGTGAAAGGCTTGGATTTTTGCCAGGGGATTTACAGGAAAAGGTAAATCCATACTTAAGACCATTGTTTGATGCGTTATACGATATATTGGGCGCTGAAACATTCCAAAAATATATGGAAGCAGGAATAATTGAAGTAGCCCCATTGGCATATATGAGAGGAAGAACTTTGGACGATTGTTTTATAATTTTAGACGAAGCCCAAAACACTACCCCAGAGCAGATGAAAATGTTTTTAACAAGATTTGGATACGGCTCAAGGATAGTAGTAACAGGAGATTTAACTCAGATTGATTTAGGCCCTGAAAAAACATCAGGTCTGAAGCAGGTAACAAACATTTTAAAAAATATAGAAGGAATTGAGTTTATTTATTTTACACATAGAGATGTCGTAAGGCATAAACTTGTTACTGAAATAATTAAGGCGTATGATAAATTTGATAATGGAAAAAGGTGATTAAATGTTTAAGATAACTGCACCAAAGATATTAAAAAATGATAAATTCCAGAGATTTTTAGTATTGTTCTTAACATTTGTATTATTGTCCTTAATAAGTTTTAAAAGCGTAATTCCACAGAAATATGATTTGCAGGAGGGGCAGCAATCACCGGTAGATATAAAATCTCCTAGGGAATTTGTGGATGAGATAGCAACACAGGAAAAATCGCAGATGGCTGTTTCAGGAGTCCCACTGCAATATACTAAGGATAATGATTTGCAAAATGAGGCTATAAATAAAATAAATCAGTTTTTTTCATTGGTTTTAGATATCAATACAAGCAGTCTTTCTGAACTTGAAAAAATAAATAAATTAAAGGAAACTAAATTCTATAATTTGACTGAGTCAAACTTAACAGTCCTAATAAAGCTTGATAGCGAAAAAATTAAATCGATTTCAAATTATATAATTAATTCAATTAGTGATATATCAAAAAAAGACATAATGCAGAACGATGAAGCTACTCTCGAAAATATTAGATTGGAATTCAAATCGTCGCTGGATAAGACTGCTTTTGAAAATAATATAAAAGAGATCATTTATACAATTGGTGCAAGTTCAATTAAACCTAACATGTTTTTTGACGTTAAAAAGACTAATGAATTACAGGATTTAGTCAAAAAGCAGGTGGAACCTGTAGTTATAAGGAAAAATCAGATTATCGTTTCAAAGGGAGATACTATTAATTCTTACCAGATGTATTTGTTAAATAAAGCAGGAGTTCTAAAGAGCAACTCTATATCGGACATAAATATTTATATAAGCGTTTTGGCCTTAGTGGCAATTGTTGAAATACTTATTTTATTGTATTTAACTAAATTTAAGAAAGAAGCTTATGAAAGTATAAATAAATTCACGATGATATTTCTAACGTTAACATTAAACGCGCTGTTTGTTATTGCGACTTATGCAATTTCGCCATATTTAATACCGATTGCACTTATGCCAATTTTGCTTACACTAATTTTTGAGCAGAATTTAGCAATGTATGTTTTTATTATATCCTCAATGATAACTGCTGTATTGACTAATTTTAATCTTGAAACATTTGTAGTATATTTATTCGGAGGATTGATAGGAACGATTTATATTTATAAAGCTCACGATAGAAGCAACATAATGCTAAGCGGTTTTTTAATAGGCATTTTTGATTCATTAATCATATTATCTATTGGATTACTTAATGGAATTGAAATAACACAGATAATAATTAACATGTCCTATGGAATTGCTGGAGGGTTAATTTCATCCATTTTATCTATAGGTATAATGCCTATATTTGAGCAAATTTTTGACATAGTGACTCCAATTAAATTGATGGAGCTTTCTAATCCTAATTTACCTCTTCTAAAAAAGATTTTATTTGAGGCACCTGGAACTTACCACCATAGTATACTTGTTGGTAATCTTGCAGAGGCAGCAGCAGAGGCAATAGGAGCCAATTCATTACTTGCCAGAGTTGGGGCATATTATCATGATATTGGAAAAATAAAAAGGCCTTACTTTTTTAAGGAAAATCAAATTACTAACGATAATCCTCACGATAATTTAACTCCAAAGCTTAGTGCAATGATAATATCAGCTCATGTTAAGGACGGAATAGAACTTGCAAATCACTATAAACTGCCGGAGGTTATAAAACAGATAATACAGGAACATCATGGGACGACATTGATTAAATATTTTTATGTGATGGAGAAAAACAATTCACTTGAAGAGGTTGATGAATCAAATTTCAGATATCCCGGACCTAAACCGAGAAGCAAAGAAGCAGCTATTGTTATGCTTGCTGATTGTGTAGAAGCAGCTTTAAGATCCCTTGGCAATATAACGGTAGCGGATATTGAAAATATGGTAAACAAACTAACTAAGGAAAAGATGGATGAAGGGCAGTTTGATGAATGCAATTTAACTTTGAGAGAAATATTAATCATTAAGAAGAGTTTTATAAACGTATTACAAGGGATTTTTCACAGTAGAATAGAATATCCAGAAATAGCTGAACAGAAGGTGAATTAAATGATATACTTTGAGAATAACCAGGATAAAATGCATTTTGATGAATCTTTAAAGAATTTAATAATCAATTCAATTTCTCAAACACTTAAAAGCGAAGGTTTTAATCATGAGTTTGAAATAAATGTTTATATAGTGGACAATAATGAAATAAAAGAGATAAACAACGAATTCAGAAATATAAACAGGGAAACAGATGTCCTTTCTTTTCCTATGATTGATTTTAAATTGAGAAACAAATATGAAGTATTTGAAGATGATAAAAATCCCGAAAGCGGATGTGTTCTACTTGGAGACATGATATTATCATTAGAAAAGGCAATGGAACAGTCAATAGAATATGGGCATACATTTGAAAGAGAAATAGCTTTTTTAACAGTCCACAGCACTTTGCACCTTTTAGGATATGACCACGAGGATGAAGGAGAAAGAAAAGTAATGAGGGAAAAGGAAGAAGACATCTTAAACAATTTAGGACTTGTAAGATAGGTGAATAAAATGAAAGTAAGAAAGATTACTGAGAGCTTCAATCATGCAATTGAGGGCATAGTTTATGCAATTAAGACACAGAGAAATATGAGAATTCATCTTTTGATTGCAACAGCTGTTCTTTTTGGAAGCCTATTTTTCGATCTTAGCAAGATTGAAATTTTGCTTTTGTTTTTAACCGTAGCGCTTGTAATTATATTGGAAATGGTTAATACTGCTATAGAAGTTACGATTGATTTAAACGCTAATTATTATCATCCCCTTGCTAAAATAGCAAAAAATGTAGCAGCAGGTGCAGTATTGATAGCTGCATTAAACTCAATATTAGTTGGCTATTTAATATTCTATGACAAATTGAAGGTATTATCCAATACTGTAATATTTAAGATAAAACAAAGCGACCCAACGGTTGTCTTTATATGTCTCTTACTTGTAGTAATAGCAACAGTAATTATAAAAGCGTTTTATGGACAAGGAACACCACTTAGAGGTGGTATGCCAAGCGGACATAGTGCCGTTGCGTTTGGGACTGCAACAGCAATATCACTATTAACACAGGATACACTGATAATTACACTTTCTTTCTTCCTTGCATTCGTAGTTGCACAGAGCAGAGTAGAAGGCAAGATTCACTCTCTATACGAAGTTACGGTTGGTGCTATTTTAGGTATATTAATTGCAATTATCATTTTTAAGCTTTTATAATTATTAGGTCATTGGGCCCCATGAATGATTTGTGATCATGGGGCTCTAAAACATATTATTGCATAAATGTTTTGCTTTTTGATATTTCAACAGTTTAATCATTAAAATCTTTCTTTACAATAGTTTATTAAATGGTATAATTAAGATTACCGAAAAATGCATAAAATATTGATGTAATAAACTTTAGGGGGAATATAGATGGACTACAAAGAATTAGTTGAAATAGCACAAAAGGCAAAAGAAAACGCATACGTTCCTTATTCTAATTTTAGAGTAGGTGCTGCATTATTGACCTCTGATAATAAAGTTTTTACTGGCTGTAATATTGAGAATGCATCCTTTGGAGGGACAAATTGTGCTGAAAGAACAGCATTATTTAAAGCGATATCAGAAGGGTATAAGGACTTTAAGATGATTGCAATAACAAGCGATAGCGATAGTTTAACTTTTCCCTGCGGAATATGCAGGCAGGTTCTTTCTGAATTTGGTCTTAATATGGAAATTATTGTTGCAAATAAGAACAGCGAATATAAGATATATAAACTTTATGAACTATTGCCATTCGCATTTACGCAGGAGGATTTAGAAGGGAGAAATGTGAATGAGTAATTTCAAATCAGGTTTTGTAACCATAATTGGTAGACCTAATGTAGGTAAATCTACTTTGTTGAATCATTTTTTAGGTGAAAAAATATCAATTATTTCAAATAAACCGCAAACAACAAGAAATAAGATACAGGCAATTTTGACTAGAGACACTTATCAAGTGGTATTTTTAGATACTCCAGGTATACATAAACCGAAGACAAGACTAGGAGAATATATGGTTAAAATTGCAAAAGAGACACTAAACGAAGTAGATGCCGTTTTATTCTTAATTAATCCATCAGAAAAGGTTAACGAAGGTGATTTGCATATAATAAAACAGCTTGAAAATGTTAAAACGCCGATTATATTAGTGATTAACAAGGTTGACACGGTTAGCAAGGAAATACTTGCTAAAACAATTGAAAATTACTCCAAAGTATTTAATTTTAAAGAAATTGTTCCTATATCTGCGCTAAAGGGCGATAATACAAACAGACTGCTTGATGTTATTATTTCTAATCTGCCTGAGGGACCTCAATATTTTCCTGAAGACATGTTAACAGACCAGCCTGAAAAATTCATAGTAGCTGAAATAATCAGAGAAAAATTGCTGCAAAATTTAAAGGAAGAAGTTCCGCACGGAACTGCGGTAGAGGTTGTTACTATGAAGGCTGAGGAGGGCAAGAATTTAATAAATATTAATGCAACTATTTTCTGCGAAAAGGACACTCATAAAGCGATTATAATTGGCAAGAAGGGTGAAATGTTAAAAAAGATAGGCTCAAGTGCAAGATTTGAAATTGAAAGGCTACTGGGAAGCAGAATATTCTTAGAGCTTTGGGTAAAAGTAAAAAAAGATTGGAGAGACAGCCCTTCTGTATTAAAGACTTTAGGCTATCAATAATTAGGAGGTGATGGTTTTGTCATTAGGTAACGTCCAGGGAGTAGTATTAAAGAGCATAAACCTTGGTGAAAGTGACAAAATCATCACCATTTTTACTGACAAACTTGGAAAGATTGATGTAGTTGCACATGGCGCAAGAAAGCCTAAAAGCCAAATAGCGTCATCCACTCTGCCATTTTGTTACTGCAAGTTCTCAATATATAAGGGCAAAAATTTGTATACTTTAAGCCAAAGCCAGATAATAGAATCATTCCAGAGGATAATAATGGACCTTGAAAAATTATCGCTTGGAAGTTACATATTAGAAATGATCGACGTATTAAATGAGAAAGAAGCAAAAAATGTATATATGCTTGGGCTGCTATTAAAATCACTATATTTGTTATCTGATAGCGATGTCGATTTAGAATTATTGAAAACCACGTTTGAGTATAAGATTGTTTCACTGTCAGGATATCAACCATCTGTATTAAATTGCGTTAAGTGTAAGTCAAATGAAGAGTTGCACTTTTTTAGCATAACTGATGGAGGAATGGTTTGTGATAAATGTTTTGTCAATAAGGGAATGGTTTATGAATTAAATAATTCAGAATTGGATTTGTTAAGGACACTTAGAAACATAAAACTTGAAGATTTGAGGAATATTAATTATAATAAATTAAACTTAAAACGATTGGATGAAATAATGGAAAAATACATATCATATTATACAGAAAGAGAATTTAAATCTTTAAATTTAATAAAAGAAATAAAAAGGAGTTGATTGTATGGAAGAAATAACTCTTGAAAAAATTGACATAATAAGACAAAGAACAGGAATAGGTTATGCAGAAGCAAAAGAAATACTTGAAAAGAACAACGGAAATGTTATCGATGCATTAATTTACATCGAGCAAAATCAAAAGAAGTTTGGGGAGCAGATTACCGATTTTAGCAATGATTTAGTCGAAACAATAAGAGACATTATCAGAAAGGGGAATGTAAACAGAATTAAAGTTAAAAAGGATGATAAGATTCTAGTAGACATTCCGGTAACAGCTGGGATAGCTGCAGGTGCATTAACTTTATTTAGTCCAGCACTGCTTGCAATTGGCGCAGTTGCAGCAGTTGTAACAAAGGTTAAAATAGAGATAGAAAGGCCTGACGGAAGAGTTGAGATTGTTGAAGACATAATAAAAGAAAAGGTTAACGATATTAAGGAGACGGTGATGGAAAAGGCTGAGGAAATGAAAGATGATATAAATGAAACTGTAAATGATGTTAAGAATGAATTTGATAAAAATGAATAAGCATTTTGCTTATTCATTTTTATCAAAAATTTTTGTTAAATATTGAAAATATTTAGTTTATGTAATAAAATATTTATGAATTAATATTGTATTGAATCCTCTGTCAATATATAATAAATATAATAATACTTTGTACAGAGGTGATTTTTATTAAACTCACAAAACGCCAGGAAGAAATAATAGAGATTGTAAAAGTTAATCAGCCAATTACAAGCGAGCAAATCGCTGATAAACTAAACTTAACAAGGGCAGCATTAAGGCCTGATCTTGCTATTTTAACAATGACAGGCATACTTGAAGCGCGTCCTAAGGTTGGCTATGTTTATTCTTCAAAGGGTGAAACTGCTTTTAAACATAAACCGATTAAAGAAATAAAAGTTGCTGAAATAAAATCCAAACCTACAGTTGTTCCAGAGGATATGTCTATTTATGATTCAATAATTCAACTTTTTATTAATGATACAGGGACATTATTTGTTGAAAATAAGGGTTACTTAACTGGTGCTGTGTCAAGAAAGGATTTCTTGAAAATTACCCTTGGAAATACAGATATACATAAGGTCCCTATTGGTATTATAATGACGAGAATGCCTAACATCATCACCATAAGTGATGAAGATAGTGCGTTTGAAGCAGCAAAAAGAATTATTGAACACGAAATAGACAGTATACCGGTTGTTGAAAAAGTAAGAACAGAAGATGGCAAGGAGTATTGTAAGATAACTGGTAAGGTTTCCAAAACAACAATCACAAAGCTCTTTTTAGAGCTTGCTAGGGATTGATATAGGTTTGGATTGTTTATTATACACATCTGGGACAAATATTGTCCCTATGGTGACAAAATATAGATTGGGAGGTAGAAGCAATGGAAAAGAGAAAGTATGTTTACCTTTTCAACGAAGGTAACGCTAGTATGAAAAACCTTTTAGGTGGAAAAGGTGCTAACCTTGCAGAAATGACAAACATAGGATTACCAGTGCCACCAGGATTCACAGTAACAACTGAAGCCTGCACAAGATACTATGAAGATGGTCAAAGAATTGCAGACGAAATAGTCGAAGAAATTTTTGAAACTCTACACAAACTTGAAGGAATAACAGGTAAGAAATTTGGTGACCCATCAAACCCATTACTTGTATCAGTTCGTTCAGGTGCAAGAGCATCGATGCCTGGTATGATGGATACAATTCTTAATCTTGGCTTAAATGATGAAAC
Source organism: Caloramator mitchellensis (assembly GCF_001440545.1). Taxonomy (NCBI): domain Bacteria; kingdom Bacillati; phylum Bacillota; class Clostridia; order Eubacteriales; family Clostridiaceae; genus Caloramator; species Caloramator mitchellensis. Next base: position 93,743 of record NZ_LKHP01000008.1, on the reverse strand, counting down.
TGTAGAAGGCATGGCAAAACTTACAAATAATGAAAGATTTGCTTATGACAGCTACAGAAGATTTATAACAATGTTCAGCGACGTTGTTATGCAAATAGAAAAGAATAAATTCGAACACATACTAGACCAAGTTAAGGAAGAAAATGGAGCAGTTCTTGATACAGATTTAACTGCTGAAAATCTTAAGGAAGTTGTTAGAAGATTTAAGGAATTATACATAAAGGAAAAGGGAGAAGCTTTCCCACAAGATCCAAAGATGCAATTGTTAGAATCAGTTAAAGCTGTATTCAGGTCATGGAACAACCCAAGAGCTATCGTTTATAGAAGATTAAACGACATTCCAAGCGATTGGGGAACAGCTGTAAACGTTCAAACAATGGTATTTGGTAACATGGGAGAAACTTCAGGAACAGGTGTTGCATTTACAAGAAACCCTGCAACTGGTGAAAACAAGATATTCGGAGAATTCTTAATGAATGCACAAGGTGAAGACGTTGTTGCAGGTATAAGAACTCCACAAAGCATTGACCAATTAAAAGAAGTTATGCCTGATTGTTACGAAGAATTCGTAAGAATTGCACATCTTCTTGAAGACCACTACAAAGATATGCAAGATATGGAATTTACAATAGAACAAGGAAAGCTATACTTCCTACAAACTAGAAATGGAAAGAGAACAGCTCCAGCGGCATTAAAGATTGCTGTTGACCTTGTTGAAGAAGGAAGAATAACAAAAGAAGAAGCAATGCTAAAGGTTGACGCTAAGCAGTTAGACCAACTTCTACATCCAAATTTTGATGCTGCAGAATTAAAGGCTGCAAAAGCAGTTACAAAGGGACTTCCAGCATCACCTGGTGCTGCTTGTGGTAAGGTATACTTCACAGCTGAAGAAGCTAAGGAAGCTGCAGCAAGAGGTGAAAAGGTTGTTCTTGTAAGAATTGAAACTTCACCAGAAGATATCGAAGGTATGATAGCAGCTGAAGGTATACTAACTGCAAGAGGTGGTATGACTTCACACGCAGCCGTTGTTGCAAGAGGTATGGGTAAGTGCTGCGTAGCTGGTTGTGGCGATATTAAGATAAACGAAGAAGCTAAGTTCTTCACAGTTGGAGATTTAAAAATTAACGAAGGCGACTATATATCAATCGACGGTTCAACTGGAAACGTTTATGCTCAAAAGATTAAGACTGTTGAACCACAAATAACTGGATATTTTGAAACTTTCATGAAGTGGGCTGATGAAATAAGAGCTCTTAAGGTTAGAACTAATGCTGATACACCAAGGGATTCAGCTCAGGCTGTTAAGTTTGGTGCTGAAGGTATAGGTCTTTGCAGAACTGAACACATGTTCTTCGAAGAAGACAGAATACCAGCAGTTAGAGAAATGATAGTTGCTAAGAACGAAGAACAAAGAAGAAAGGCTCTTGATAAGCTATTGCCAATGCAAAGGGAAGACTTCATTGGAATTTATGAAGCAATGGAAGGAAGACCTGTAACTATAAGACTTCTAGACCCACCACTACATGAATTCTTACCTCATGAAGATGAAGATATAAAGGCTCTTGCAGAAACTATGGGATTAACATTTGAAGACCTTAAGGCTACTGTTGAAAGCTTAAAGGAATTCAACCCAATGCTTGGTCACAGAGGATGCAGACTTGCTGTTACTTACCCAGAAATAGCAGAAATGCAAACAAGAGCGATAATTGAAGCAGCTATAGACGTTAAGAAGAGAAAAGGCTGGGATATAGTTCCAGAAATAATGATACCACTTGTTGGAGAACTTAAGGAATTAAAATATGTTAAGGACGTAATCGTAAAGACAGCAAACGAAATAATCGAAAGAGAAGGAATGAAGCTTGAATATAAAGTTGGAACAATGATTGAAATTCCAAGAGCAGCATTAACTGCTGATGAAATTGCTAAAGAAGCTGAATTCTTCTCATTCGGAACTAACGACTTAACACAAATGACATTTGGATTCTCAAGAGACGATGCAGGTAAGTTCTTAAATGACTACTATGACAAGAAGATATTTGAATCTGACCCATTTGCTAAGCTTGATGCAACAGGTGTTGGTAAGCTTGTTAAGATGGCTGCTGAACTTGGAAAAGCAACAAGACCAGACATTAAGCTTGGTATATGCGGAGAACATGGTGGAGACCCAGCATCTATCGAATTCTGCCACAACGTTGGATTAGACTACGTATCATGCTCACCTTTCAGAGTGCCAATAGCAAGACTTGCAGCTGCACAAGCACAAGTTAAAAACCCAAGAAAGTAAAAAACCTATAAAAATTCAGGGGATGCTATCCCCTGAATTTTGTTTCTATATAATCATTAACTAATTTACAAAACTCTCTATGCTCCTTTTTATAATCGACCACATCATGTAATTCTTCTAAATAATAATTTTTATTTACAAATTTATAATTTTTGAAATAATCCTTTGATATTTTCCAAAACTTTTTAGGGAACATCAATAATGAAAATATTGCTAAATGCTCATAATAACTTAAAGGCCTTATCGTTTCATAACACTCAACGGCCTCTTTAAATATTTCGAATTTCCAGGGAGTTTTTTTGCGTTTTAGAATTCTGTGTAAAAAGCTGCTTATGTCATGAATTGGCATATCCAGCCGTGTTTTATCAAAGTCTATAACATATAATTTGTTGTCAGAGGTGAAAATCAAATTTTTATTCACATAGTCTAAATGGCAAATAGCCCTACTGCTGACCTCATCACCTAAGTTTTGAAAGTCTATCTTTGATATTATATAAATGCTTTCTTTAGCACAGTTAATATAGTAATCAAAGTTTTCCAAATACAACTTAGAAAACTTATCCTTTAGTCTAAATGCGGTATTTGAAAATTCTAAAAGATGTTTAAAATGCTTATTCAAGCTTGTGATATAGTCTTTTTCACCTATCAGCAATTTACTACCTTGAATAGGGAAAAAACCCTTTGAAGATATATGAATTTTAGCAAGATTTGCTGATATTTTTTTAATATCCTCCAAATCGTCGTATTCACACTTTCGTCCGTCTATCCAATCAGTGAGCATATAAATATCATCCTGGTATTTAACATACTTTAAACCATTTTTAGTTGACAAAAGCCTTGGAGCATTAACTCCTTTAATATTTAACCATTCGATTACTGAATATATAAACAATAATGTAGCTTCATCATAATAGACTTTTTTTAAGCATTTATTACCTTTGTTAGTCGATATTTTGTATACGGCTCTTTCCTTATCCGTTTCCTTATACTTTATATTTTCTATTGAAATAATTTTATAAGGATAATGGATTAATATGTTATTTAACAAATCATCGTGGCCTATTATTTTTCTTGAGAGTATTTCATATCCTTCCATTTTAATCACCTTAAACGATTTCTATTCAATTATATGTATGAATATCAACTTAAATAACTGAAATACACTTATATAGAGTATAAAAAATAACAATATTTGTTATAATCTAATATACAGCTGAAATTTAAGAATATTTAGCAGGGTTATTGACAAATGTGTAGAATATATATAATATATTTTATTTGTGGGTGATTTTATGAATTTAAGAGAAAGATACGAAGAGTTGGAAGAAAAAATATTATCCCCGCTTGCAACAATAAGCAAAAATTCTAAGGGTAGAGAGAAAGATGAGAAAAAATGTGATATTAGAACTGACTTTCAAAGGGATAGGGATAGAATAATTCATTCTAAGGCGTTTAGAAGATTAAAACATAAAACACAGGTTTTTATTGCACCTGAAGGAGACCATTACAGGACAAGACTTACTCATACACTGGAAGTATCTCAGATAGCAAGAACTATTTCAAGGGCTATTAGGTTAAATGAAGACTTAACAGAAGCAATTGCACTAGGACATGATTTAGGTCATACACCATTTGGTCATACAGGTGAATTTGCACTTGACAAAGTAACTTCTAATGGATTTAAACATAATTACCAGAGCCTTAGAGTTGTCGAATATTTAGAAAAGGGTAAAGGTTTAAATCTAACACATGAAGTGAAGGACGGTATACTGTCTCATTCTGGGGAACTAACTGCTGCAACAAATGAAGGAAAGGTAGTAAAACTTGCTGATAAGATTGCATATATTAATCACGATATAGATGATGCAATTCGAGCTGGCATTTTAAAAAATGATGACTTGCCAAAGGAATGCATTAAAGTTCTTGGAAAGACAAACTCTGAGAGATTAAATAAGATGATTATGGCAGTTATTATGCATGCCATAAATTATGGAGAAATCAAGTTAATAGGCGAGGTAGGCGAAGCTACCTGGGAATTAAGAAGGTTTATGTTTGAAAATGTTTATTATGGCTCAGAAGCCAAAAAAGAAGAGGACAAAGCACAAAATCTTGTAATCAGTCTTTTTGAATATTATATGAAAAAACCTGAAGAAATGCCTAAGGAATATAATCAAAGGGTTATAGAATTTGGGTTAGAACAGTCAGTAATCGATTATATAGCTGGGATGACTGACAGATATGCAATTCATGAGTTCAATAGATTGTTTATACCCTCTCCATGGCAAAAATATTTTTAAAAAGATCTAAAAAATAGAAGGATTTTTAAAATTAGTGTCGAATTATATATATTTGTGTCAATGTATAAAAATTATTCTTATTAATTTTTTGTTAATAAGAAGGATTTTTTGATTCAAATGTAGAAATAAATATTTATATGTCAGGTGATGTTTTATATGAGGATTTCGGAGCAAGCCATTGAAAAAGTAATGCAAAGCAGTGATATAGTCGATATTATATCTGATTATGTTTCACTCAAGAGAACTGGAAATAGCTTTATGGGAGTTTGTCCGTTTCATAATGATAAGGGCCCATCCCTTAGTGTTTCACCTGACAAACAGTTATTTCACTGTTTTGGTTGTGGAGCTGCTGGTAATGTCGTAGGGTTTGTCATGCGAATTAGAAACCTTGAATATGCAGATGCCATAAGGTATTTAGCAGATAGGGCTAATATACCAATTGATGATGGCGTTTCAAAGGATTCTACGTATGAAAAAATATTGGAGATGAACATTAGAGCAGCCAGGTTCTATTATGAAAATTTAAAACTTAATAAAGAAAAATTAAATTATCTTTTGGAAAGAAACTTAGATATAAAGACTATTCGAAAATTTGGATTAGGTTATAGTTTAGACAGTTTTACGTCACTATTGAATTTCTTGAAAAAGCAAGGATATAGTGAGGATTTAATTATTAAGGGAGGATTGGCAAGCAAAAGCGAAAAGGGAGTTTATGATAGATTTAGAAATCGAATAATGTTTCCTGTATTCGATTACAAAGGAAGAGTTATAGGCTTTGGCGGGAGAGTTTTGGATTATTCAAAACCCAAATATCTAAATTCACCTGAAACATTAGTGTTTAAAAAAGGAACTAATCTTTATGGTTTGAATTTTGTATTAAGGAATGGGTCACCGAAGGACCTTATCATAGTTGAAGGGTATATGGACTGTATCTCGCTTCATCAATATGGGATTGATAATGCTGTTGCGTCGCTTGGAACAGCCCTTACAAAGGAACAAGCTAAGTTAATTAAACGTTATTGCAAGGATGTTTATTTATGTTATGATTCAGATGAGGCTGGAAAGGCAGCAACATTGAAGGGAATAGATGTATTGCTTTCTGAAGATTTGAATGTAAAAATAATCAATATTCCAAGGGGGAAGGACCCAGATGAATATGTTAAACAATTTGGTGCAGAAGCATTTATAAAGCTAAAGGAAAAAGCTTTGCCTGCTATAGAACATTTGATTATTGCTGCTAAAAATGGGAAGAATTTTAATGAGCCCAGGGATAAGAGCAGGTTTGTAAAGGAAGCGGTATCAATACTGAAATTATTAAAAAGTGAAGTTGATGTTCATATGTATGCTTCAAAAGTATCTGATATGACTGGAATCGATATTGCCGTTCTGCTTGATGAATTTAAACGTTCTAACACTGATAATAAAGAAAATTGGAATAAGAATTCCAATATTAGAAATAATATAAGTGGTGGAAATATTTTCATTGAGCCGGGATACAGAAAAGCAGAAAGAAATTTACTTTCAATATGCATAGAAAATAAGGATTGGTTAAATTATATTAAGGAAAGATTGTCATCAAAGCATTTCATAACAGAAACCTATAAAAAAGTAGCTGTTACTATATTAGATGAAGGCATATTAGAGTCGGATATTATTTTAAAAAGATTTATTGAGCCAGGAGAAGTTTCGGATATAGCAAAAATATTTGTCAATAACGACAATTTAGATATAAATAAAGAGCTCATAGATGATTATATTAAGAGCATCAAAAAATACAACATTGAACATCAAATAGATGATTTGACAAGACTGATAAAAGAATATGAAAGTAAAAATGACTTTACAACGTCCATAGAATTAACCAGTAAATTAGTTGAGCTACAAAGGCAGCTTTCGTTGCTATAGCGTCTTGAAGGGAGGTTGAATTCCTTGAAAAAGGAAAATCAAAAGAGTGAGGCAAACAATAATTCCAAAAAAATGTCTATTGTAAAGCACTTAATAGAAAAGGGCAAGAAGAGCGGCGTTCTAACATATAAAGAGATCATGGATTCCCTAGAGGATGTAGATTTATCTCCAGACCAAATAGAAAAGATATACGAAATACTTGAATCAATGGGTATCGAAGTATTAGATGACATGGATGATTTTAATCCGGAACAATTGCTTGAAGAAGATATCGATTTAACATTGCCTGAGGGAATCAGCATAGATGACCCAGTTAGAATGTATCTTAAGGAAATAGGAAAGGTTCCATTGTTATCTGCAGATGAAGAAATTAATTTAGCAAAGCGAATTGAAGAAGGCGATCAGGAAGCAAAGAAAAAATTAGCTGAAGCTAATTTAAGACTTGTTGTAAGTATCGCTAAAAGATATGTCGGCAGAGGTATGTTATTTCTTGATTTAATTCAAGAAGGGAATTTAGGACTATTAAAGGCAGTAGAAAAATTTGATTACAGAAAGGGATATAAATTTTCAACTTATGCGACATGGTGGATTAGACAGGCCATTACAAGAGCTATAGCGGACCAGGCAAGAACTATTAGAATTCCAGTCCATATGGTTGAGACAATCAATAAATTGATTAGGATAGAAAGGCAGCTACTTCAAGAACTTGGGAGGGCACCTTCGGCAGAAGAAGTTGCTAAGGAATTAAATATGGAAGTTGATAAAGTAAGAGAAATAATGAAGATTGCACAGGAACCTGTTTCTTTGGAAACTCCAATTGGAGAGGAAGAAGATAGCCATCTTGGAGACTTTATTCCTGATGAAGACGCTCCTGCACCTGCTGAAGCTGCTGCGTTTACAATGTTAAGGGAACAACTTATGGATGTCCTTGATACTCTAACTCCAAGAGAAGAAAAGGTGTTAAGATTAAGATTTGGACTTGACGATGGAAGGGCAAGAACATTGGAGGAAGTAGGTAAGGAATTTAAGGTAACAAGAGAGAGAATAAGGCAAATTGAAGCAAAGGCATTGAGAAAATTAAGACACCCAAGCAGAAGTAAAAAACTAAAGGATTATTTGGATTAAGGCTTACGTTTGTAAGCCAAATTTTTTAATTGAGGTGATTTTATGAATACTGTTTTATTTGATTTGGATGGGACTTTGTTGCCACTTGATATGCATAGATTTGAGGAGGAATATTTTACACTGCTGAGCAAAAAATTTATTAATTATTTTCCGCCAGAGAGGTTAATAAAATACGTTTGGGAAGCTACACTTGACATGATAGTCAACAATGGAGAGCAGACAAATAAAGAAGCATTTTGGAGAAAGTTTTGTAAATTAACAAACATGGATTATGAAACTTGTGAAAATGCATTTAGTGATTTTTACAATAATGAATATAAAAATATTTCTAAGATTTGCACTCCATCAAAATACATCATAGAAGCGATAAATATTTTAAAACTAAAGAAATATAATCTTGTGGTTGCTACGAACGCAATTTTTCCAATCGAAGCAATAGTCCAAAGAATTAAATGGGCTGGTCTTGATGAAGAGGACTTTATATTTATCTCATCATTTGAAAAGATGCATTATTGCAAGCCAAATCTAAATTTTTATAAAGAAGTATTAGATAATATAAATAAAAAACCTGAAGAATGTTTGATGGTTGGAAATGATGTAGAGGAGGACTTGGTTTCTTCAAAGCTTGGTATTAAGACTTTTTTAATAAAAGATAATATCTTAAATAGAAAAAATTTAGAGTATGTATGCGATTTTGAAGGAAATTACGAGGATTTTTATAACTTTGTAATCAAACTGCCACAGGCAAGTGTCAATTTAGAATTAGGAGCGTAACGGAGGAATGTATGATTTTATCTGAAAGATTAAAGCATATTGTAAGTATGATTCCAAATTGCAAATGCATAGCGGATATTGGAACTGACCATGGTTATATACCTATTTATGCAGTTTTGAATGGAATATCAGAAAGGGCTATAGCAACCGATATAAATAAAGGTCCGATAGATGCGGCTATTAAAAATTTTAAAAAATATAGAGTAATTGATAAAATTGAGGCAAGAATTGGAGATGGCCTGAAGCCACTAAAGATTGGAGAAGCAGATGTTTCTGTAATTGCTGGAATGGGAGGAAACTTGATTGGTAATATATTGAATGAAAACATTGAATTAGCACGTAGTTTTAAATGTATCCTGCTCCAACCTATGCAGTATCCTGAAGTATTAAGAAAGTATCTTGTTGAAAACAATTTCTCAATAATCGATGAAGATATTGTTAAAGATGAAAATAAGTATTATCATATACTTAAGGTTTCAAACAACAGAATGCAACCATTCGAAAAAGAAGTGTATTACTATACTGGTAAAATACTTATTGAAAAAAAGCATCCTCTTATTGAGGAATATATTTCAGATAAGATAAATGTTCTAGAGGAAATTTTAAGTAGTATTCCGACGGAAAATCCAAGGCATTATGAAGTGGAAAAATTACTTAATGAATTTAAGGAAGTGAAAGAATGTCTTTAAGTGTGTTAGATATTATTTCTTTTTTAGAAAACAAATATCCAATTGAATTAGCAGAGGATTTTGATAATGTAGGATTGTTATTAGGAACAAGACATGCTGCAATTAACAAAATTTTATTTACTCTGGACATAACCGATGAGGTTATAGATGAGGCGATACAAAATAATTGCAATCTAATCATTTCTCATCATCCTATGATATTTAAATCAATAAAAAGAATTATGTCTGAAAGCATATTGGGCTCAATGATTAGCAAATGCATCAAAAACGATATTAATATATATGCTTTACATACAAATTTTGATAATGCTAACGATGGGCTTAATGATTTTATTGCTTCAAAAATAAATCTTAATGATATATCTTTGCTATCACCTTCAAAGGAGACTAAACTATATAAATTAGTTGTTTATGTTCCTCAAACGCACGCCGAAGTTGTAAGGGAGGCACTACTTGAAGCCGGTGCAGGACATATAGGAAATTATAGCCACTGTTCATTTAACACTGTTGGCACAGGGACTTTTATGCCATTGAAGGATTCTAATCCATACATCGGCCAGATTAATAAGATTGAATATGTTGACGAACTTAAAATCGAAACTATAGTTCCAGGGAAAAAATTAAGTTATGTTATATCCAATATGCTAAAGGTTCATCCTTATGAAGAAGTAGCATATGATGTTTATCCATTGTGGAACAAACTTCAATACGGGACTGGAAGAGTTGGCTTCCTTGACAAAGAAAAATCTTTAGTGGAATTATCACTTGAGCTAAAGGAAATATTTAAACTTGATAGCGTTGCAATTTGTGGTAAAGAGGATACAATTGTAGGAAAGGTGGCCGTTGTAGGGGGGAGTGGTAGCTCCTTTATTAGTGATGCAATTAAAATGGAATGTGATTGTTTGATAACCGGCGATATTAAACACCATGATGCTTTAGACGCTATTTCAGCTGGATTATGTTTAATCGACATTGGACACTATGGTAGCGAATTTGCTGCTATGAATTATTTAAAAGATTTAATTGAAGAAAGATTTGGGATAGAAACAGTGCTTACGAATATTAATACTAATCCATTTAAAAGAGTATAGGCTTATTTTGCCCTTTACTCTTTTTTTATATATAATTATTTTTTAGGAGTTGATAGAATGGATAACTATCTTTTATACGAAATATTTATCATCGACAGTAGGCTTGAAGAGCTAAAGAAGAACAATAAAATACAGGAAATGACCAAAAAGATTAGTGAATTCAAAGCAAAGTATGACATGAGCAAAAGGCGGTATGAACAATTAGTTTTGATGATTAAGGACAAACATATCAAGCAAAAGGAAATAGCAGAAAAAATTAAGAAGTTATATCACGAGGTTGATATGGCTGAAGGAGAATTATATTCAAGCAGCAATATTAAACTACTAAATCAGCTTGAAGAAAAAATAAAATATACCAGAAGTCAGATTAAAAAGTTAGAGGATGATGCCTTTGAATTATTGCTTGAAATAGAGGAAATCACAAAAGATGCACAGCATATAGGCGCTGAACTAAAAAACATAAAGGAGCAATTTGAAGAGGTAAAGGAGAATTTGAATGAACAGAAGTTAGAGATTGAAAATAGCATTGCAGAACTTATGAAAAAAAGAGAAAAAATAGTTGAAAAGATTGATAAAGGGATAATATCAGAATATGAAGAATTAAAAAATAAAACCGGAAAAGGAGCAGCAACATTAATAAATGGTTCTTACTGCAGCGCGTGTAGAATGCAACTGCCATTGATGTTAGTTGAAGAATTAAAGAATAAAAAAACATTAACTAAATGTCCAAATTGCAGGAGATTTTTAATTGTTGAATAAGATAGTTGGTGGAGATAATATTTAAAATTACCAAATAATAATTGTAGACATAACTTAAATATCGTGTTAATATAATATGTGTTGTAAATGAATAATTGTTGAGTAAGCCGGATGGTCGCTGCCGCTTTGCGGGAGAGGAAAGTCCGAGCTCCATAGGGCAGGGTGCTGGGTAATACCCAGTGGAGGCGACTCTAAGGAAAGTGCAACAGAGATATACCGCCAGAATCAATCATTGATTGATGAATGCAGCTAATGCTGCCTGGTAAGGGTGGAAAGGTGAGGTAAGGGCTCACCAGCACACTGGCGACAGTGTGGCTCTGTAAACCCCACCTGGAGCAAGACCAAATAGGGGAGCATAAAGCGCTGGCCCGGCGTGCTCCCGGGTAGTGTCGCTTGAGCCAATTGGTAACAATTTGCCTAGATAGATGACCGTCTAAGACAGAACTCGGCTTATAGGCTTACTCAATACCATATGCATCTGTTAATACAGGTGCTTTTTTATTGTATTTTTTTGGTTTTATATGTATAATTATTACGCATAGGGAAGGTGAGAAAGTGGAGAGAATACAAAAATATATCGCTAGATGCGGGATAGCATCAAGAAGGAAAGCCGAAGAGCTGATTTTTAATGGAAAGGTAAAGGTTAATGGAGAGATTATAAATGATATAGTTTTAATAAATCCTGATAATGACATAGTTGAAGTTGAAGGAAAAATAATAAGTCCTGAAGAAAGCAAGATTTATATCATGTTAAATAAACCAGTAGGATACGTTACTACAGCAAAGGATGAAAAGGGGCGCAAAACTGTATTGGATTTAATAAATGTTAGAGAAAGAGTTTACCCTGTTGGAAGGCTTGATTATGATACTTCGGGACTTTTGATTTTGACCAACGATGGTGATTTTGCATATAAGATGACTCACCCTTCAAAGGAGATTGATAAGGTGTACATAGCGCTTGTAGAAGGAATTCCAACTGAAGAAGAAATTGAAAGATTTAAAAAGGGACTTAAGATTGAAGATTACATTACTGCCCCAGCTGATTTTAAATTGATAGAAAAAAGAGGAAAGAATGCGATTGTTAGAATAACAATTCATGAGGGGAAAAATAGACAGGTAAGAAGGATGTGCGAAAAGATTGGGCATAAAGTTCTGGAATTAAAAAGAATACAGATTGGGAAAATTAAATTAGGAAATTTAAAGGTCGGGGAATGGAGATTTTTAAAACAAGAAGAGATCGATTTCATAAATAAAATTTAGTGGGGGTAAGCTATGTATAGAGTTATATTAAAAGCAACAAAGATGGCACAGAATATTGTTGAATCTGTTTTAAAGGAAGATGATTCTGCAATTGATGCAACGTTAGGAAACGGAAATGATACTGTATTTTTATTAAGCCGCTTAAAGAATGGAAAGGTGTATGCATTCGACATACAAAAACAGGCGATAGATAACTTTAAAAAATATATGGATGAAAATAAAATAAGCAATGTATATTTAATCAACGACGGGCATGAAAACATTAAAAAATATATTACTTCAAGAGTAAAGGCTGTAATGTTTAATCTTGGTTACTTGCCGGGAGGAGATGAAAAAATAATAACTAAACCTGAGACAACTATTAAAGCTCTGACTGATTCTCTGGAATTATTAAAACCAGGCGGAATAATTACAATTGCAGTTTATTCAGGCCATGACGGTGGAGAAGTCGAAGCTAAGGCAATTGATGAATTTGTTGGCAAATTAAATCCAAAAAAATATTCTACGATGACTATAAAATTTACGAATAGAAACACAGCACCTTATCTAATCGTTATTGAGAAAAATGACAATTTTGATGAAGGTAAATAAAATAATCCTTATTTGTAGTATATTTAATTACCTTTATTTTACCTGGAGTTTTTATTGGTTGGCCGCATTTTAAACACACATAATGGCCTGAAAAGATATAGTCAGTGCTTTTGGTTAAATTTAAATTACAAATATATTTCTGCCAACTATCCCAGCCTGTTTTACAATATTTAATCCTATCCTTAGGGTCGGCCAAGACCCATCTTAGCATTTTATGAAAATGGAACGGGTATTTAGTGAAGTTTATATAATCTTCCGGGATTCCTATATCTATAACATATTTTTTAAATGTATCTTCAATCAAACTTTGTAGGGGTTCGGAGATTTTAGTCGATGTTGCATTGTATCCCTTATCGGTTAAATACTTAATAGCTTTATTGAACAAATAACCTCTGCAAATTTGTATTTCTTCATACTTAGTTATATTTAAATCCTTAATAGCCTTTTCAATCAATTTGACTGTGTAGGATTCATACTCTTTTTGCTTAAAATAAGGTGACTTAAAATATTTAACGGGAATTAAATAGTTGAAAAATTCCATTGTTTCAACGCGCAATGCGCCTATTATAGTTCCTCCAACTAAACTACCGCTACCTGCATCGTCAATTTGAATCATGGCATAACTCCTTTCGTAATGTCTTACTATTATAATTCCAAAAGAGGAGGTTAATTATGAGAATATTAATAACTAATGATGATGGCATTATGGCAAAAGGAATATACTTTTTAACAAAAGAATTAGAAAAATATTTTGAATGTATAATTGTTGCACCTGACAAACAAAGAAGTGCTGCAGGACATTCAATTACATTGCACAGACCAGTTGTTGTTAAACTGCACAAATTAGACGGTATAAATTCAAGGGCATATACAGTTGACGGAACACCAGCTGATTGCGTTAAGGTTGCACTTGAAAAACTCCTAGAAGAAAAAATAGATTTAATTATTTCAGGCATAAACGATGGATTTAATCTTGGAACTGATGTTATTTATTCGGGAACTGTTTCTGCTGCGGTAGAAGGAGCAATTTATAAAATCCCATCAATAGCTGTTTCAATAGACTTTCATGGTGACGACGAATACTATTCAATGGCTGCTAACTATGCGAGGAAAATAGTTGAGATGACAAAAAATAAAATAAAGGAAGACGTTGTTTTGAATGTAAATATTCCTTATGCAAAGGAGATTAAGGGTATTAAGGTTTGCAATCTTGGAAATAGAGTTTACACAAATGCCTACATAGAAAAGGAAGTTGAAAATGGAACAAATCAAAGGATATTTCAACTTGCTGGAACAGTTAAGGATGGAGATGACGGAGACACTGATGTATACTTTATCAAACAAGACTATATAACAATAACGCCACTTCATTATGATTTAACTAATTTTAAAATTTTAATGGAAGTTGAAGAAATAATCGATGGGGGTAATACTGATGAAAAAGATTCATGAAGGTCTGCACTTAATTGCAGTAAAAGAATTCAAAGCTTATGACGAAATGTATATGATAGTTGATTTTTTGAATAAGAATCTTAAACATTATGGTCTAATATTTGGACTTACAAGTAGCAATGGGAAAGATTCAATTTCAATTTATGATGCAGAAAAAAGCAATAGAAAATGAAAGATATGTTGCAAATTTGATTGTTAAATGATACAATATAATTGTATTTTTAGAAAATTGCAATATAGTATGACATTAATTTAATGTTAATTTTGGGGAATAAATAGGAAAAGGGGTATAGTATGGAAGGAAACAGACAAGATTTAATGAAACTTATTCAAACTAGATTTCCAAGGTTAAGTAAGGGACAAAAAATAATTGCAGAGTATATTTTAAAGCATTATGACAAGGCAGCTTTTATGACTGCAGCAAAGCTCGGACAAACAGTTGGGGTTAGTGAATCCACAGTTGTAAGATTTGCGAATGAGCTTGGTTTTAGCGGGTATCCAACTCTTCAAAAGGAACTGCAGGAACTTATTAAGAACAAACTCACCTCTGTTCAGAGAATCGAAATTTCAAATGACCTGATTGACGAAGAAAATCCGCTAAGAAGTGTTCTCAAGGCTGATATTGAAAATATCAGAGTTACTCTTGAAAAAATCAATGCTAATGTATTTGAGGATGTAGTCGAGGAAATTCTTAAGGCAAAGAGAATATATATTGTTGGATTTAGAAGTTCTCAGGCTATTGTAGAATTTTTAGGATTTTATCTAAATCTAATACTCGATAATGTAAGGGTTGTTTCAAGAGGTGTCAGCGATATTTTTGAACAGCTATTAAGAGTGGGAGAAGGAGACCTTGTTATAGGAATATCATTCCCAAGATATTCATCAAGAACAGTAGAAGCTTTAAAATTCTCAAAAGACAGGAATGCAAAAGTTGTTGCTATTACGGATAGTTTATTGTCACCGTTAGCGTCACATGCTGATTTTACATTGATTGCTCAAAGCAATATGGTATCCTTCGTTGATTCACTTGTTGCACCTTTAAGTCTAATAAACGCACTAATAGTTGCTGTTGGTTGCAAAGAAAAAGAAGTAATTTCAGAGACATTTAGAACACTTGAAAATATTTGGGAAGAATATGGCGTATACGCAAATCGTTCAAAAAATAACAATGATTAATTATTAAAACTTTTGGAAATTTTCGAAAAATAGCGAAAACAGAATTTAATTGCTGATAACGGTTGTTAATCATGAAACATTTTATTTTTTAAGCTTGATATTTTGCAAGAAATCATGCATAATAGAGATATAACCAATGTAAATTTAAGGGGGTCATATAATGGCAAAGAAAAATATAGCTCCAGCGGATTACATCAGACAGGTAATTGAAGTTGTTAAAAAGAGAAATCCAAACGAACCGGAATTTTTACAAGCCGTTGAAGAAGTTTTACCTACATTACAACCAGTATTGGAAAAACATCCAGAATACATAGAGGAAAATTTACTCGAAAGATTCTGCGAACCAGAAAGAATGGTTATGTTTAAAGTTCCATGGGTTGATGATGAAGGAAATCTTCACGTCAATAGAGGATATAGAGTTCAATTCAATGGAGCTATAGGACCTTATAAGGGGGGGCTAAGATTCCATCCTTCAGTTAATTTAAGCATAATAAAGTTCCTTGGATTTGAACAAATATTAAAGAATTCACTAACTGGCCTTCCAATTGGTGGTGGTAAAGGCGGTTCAGACTTTGACCCAAGGGGAAAGTCGGATGCTGAAATAATGAGATTTTGCCAGAGTTTCATGACTGAATTATATAGACATATCGGTCCAGATGTTGACGTTCCAGCTGGGGATATAGGTGTTGGAGCAAGAGAAATTGGATATTTATATGGACACTATAGAAGAATTAGAGGAGCATTTGAAAACGGAGTATTGACAGGAAAAGGTTTGTCATACGGTGGAAGCTTAATTAGACCAGAAGCAACAGGATATGGTGTTACTTATTTTGCTCAAGAGGTATTAAAACATGAAGGGGAAACGTTTGAAGGAAAGACTGTTGCAGTATCAGGGTTTGGCAATGTTGCTTGGGGAGCATGTATCAAGGTTGCTCAATTAGGCGGAAAAGTTGTTACCCTTTCAGGACCAGATGGATATATATATGACCCAGATGGAGTTGTAGGAGAAAAGATTGATTATTTATTAGAGATGAGAAATTCAGGAAGAGATAGAGTTCAAGATTATGCTGACAAGTATGGAGTCCAATTCTTCCCAGGTCAAAAGCCTTGGGGCGTAAAAGTCGATATAGTAATGCCTTGTGCAACACAAAACGATATTCATTTAGAGCATGCAAAGCAGATTGTTTCTAATGGTGTTAAATATGTTGTAGAAGGTGCTAACATGCCATGCACAAACGAAGCTATTGAATACTTCCTCGCAAATGGAGTTATTGTAGGACCAGCTAAAGCTGCAAATGCAGGTGGAGTAGCTACATCAGCTCTTGAAATGTCACAAAACAGCATGAGAATGGCATGGACTGCTGAAGAAGTAGACCAGAAATTACATCAAATAATGGTTAATATTCATAACAATGCTATGAAAGCTGCTGAAGAATATGGATTTGGATACAACCTTGTTGCTGGGGCTAACATAGCAGGCTTTATAAAAGTTGCTGATGCAATGCACGCGCAAGGAAATTATTGATAAAAAAAGAACTCTCCACGGAGAGTTCTTTTTTTATGTTTTATATTGGTTTAAAAATAATGTTTATGATATAATAATATAACTGTAATAAATGAATAGGAGGTTGCTATGAAAAAGGTTGTAGTAGTAGGCGGAGGAGCATCAGGAATGATGGCGGCAATTATAGCAGCTAAGAATGGTAAAGAAGTTTTATTAATAGAAAAAAACGATAGATTAGGAAAAAAGATTTTTATTTCTGGTAAGGGTAGGTGCAATGTTACAACCAGCAAACCAATTGAAGAGATAATAAAAAACATACCGGGTAATGGCAAATTTATGTATAGAGCTTTAAACACCTTTTCAAACGTCGATTTGATTAATTTTATAGAAAAAAAAGGCATTAAACTTAAAATTGAACGTGGGGATAGAGTATTTCCGGAAAGTGATAAATCAAGCGACATAATAAAATGTTTTGAAAAATACATAGATGATTATAATGTAAAGGTAATATTAAACTCAAAAGTAACAGATATTTTTGTAAAGGACAATCATATAGCAGGGATTGAGCTCAATGGAAAAGATATTATAAAATGCGATTCCGTAATATTAGCTACTGGAGGAGTTTCATATCCTGGAACAGGTTCTAATGGAGAAGGACATAAATTAGCTCAAAAACTTGGACATAAAATAACCGATTTAAAACCTTCACTTGTTCCTTTAGTAACTAAGGAAGAATGGGTTAAAGATTTGATGGGGTTATCCTTAAAGAATGTTGAAATTAAGATTTATAATAAAAATAAAGCCATTTACCAGGAATTTGGGGAGATGCTTTTCACGCATTTTGGCATTTCAGGGCCAATAGTGTTATCTGCTAGCAGAAGCGTTGTTGACCTGCTTCCAAATGAAGTTGAGGTATTTATAGATATAAAGCCAGCATTGACATTTGAGGAACTGGACAGAAGAATATTAAGGGACTTTGAAATGTTTAAGAATAAGGATTTTAAAAATAGCTTGGAAGAGCTATTGCCCAAAAAAATGATACCAATTGTGATTAAATTGTCTAATATTAATCCAAATAAAAAGGTTAACTCAATAACTAAGGCAGAACGATTAGGGCTTGTAAAACTTATAAAGGAGTTTAAGGTTACTGTGATTGGAACAAGGCCAATTGCAGAAGCTATAATAACAAGAGGTGGAGTTTCTGTTAAAGAGGTAGACCCTCAGACTATGGAATCTAAACTAATAAAGGGCCTTTTTATTGCAGGAGAACTATTGGATGTTGATGCATACACAGGTGGATTTAATCTTCAAATTGCATTTTCAACAGGGTATTGTGCAGGACTTTATTCTTAGGTGGTGATATGATGTTTACAATTAGAGGCGCAACAACTATTAACGAGGACATGAAGGATGAAATATTGAATTCTGTTGAAGAGTTATTATCAAAAATAATAGAAGCAAATAATATTGATAAAGAAAAAATAATATCCATAATCTTTTCTGCAACAAAGGATATAAAAAGTGTTTACCCTGCAGAAGGAGCAAGGAAAATGGGAATTACAAATGCTTCTTTGATGTGTCTCCAGGAGATGGAAGTTGAAAATAGCTTGGAAAGATGCATTAGAGTAATGCTTCTAGTAAATGGTGATAAAAATCAAACAGAAGTAAAAAACATATATTTAAGAGATTCTATAATATTAAGACCAGATATATTAGAAGGAAAATGAAAACTTTTGTAGAAATTATTATGTGGAGGAATTTTCATGAGAAGAATTTCAATAGCAATAGATGGACCAGCTGGTGCAGGAAAAAGCACGATAGCTAGAATAATAGCTGACAAATTGAATATAGAGTATATTGATACTGGAGCAATGTATAGAGCTGTTACTTTAAAATTTCTAAGAAAAGGAATTGATTTAGATAATGATTATGATAAAATAAGTAACATTTTATCTTATACTGATATTAATTTTGAAAAAGGGAAAATATATCTTGATGATGAGGATGTTTCTGAAGAAATTAGATTGCCTGAAATAGGAAAATATGTTTCTAGAGTAGCTGCAATGCCAGAGGTTAGAGAAAAATTAGTCAAGCTTCAAAGGGAAATTGCTCTAAAAAAGAGCGTTATAATGGATGGAAGAGATATTGGGACAAATGTTTTGATGAATGCTGACGTTAAAATATTTTTGATAGCATCCGCTGAAGAAAGAGCACGAAGAAGATATACTGAGTTGCACGAAAAGGGTATAGAAGTTTCATTTGATGAAATATATAAGGAAATTGAAAATAGAGATTATATTGACTCTACAAGAAAAATAAATCCGCTAAGAAAAGCAGAAGATGCAATTACAATTGACAGCAGTAACAAAACGATTAATGAAGTTGTGGAGGATATATTACTCATTATAAGAAATAAATGTGCGGGGTGTTGATATGTTACTTTATAAAATTATTAAACCCATTGCAAAATTTTTATTTAATTTAATTTATAAAATTGAAATAAAAGGAATTGAAAACATACCAGATAATGAGGGGGCGCTTATTTGTCCGAACCATTATACATGGGCAGATCCAGTGATGGTTGCCATAGTAACAAAAAGACCTATAAGATTTATGGCTAAAGCTGAAGCTTTTAACAATCCATTAATGAAATTCCTTCTAGAAAACGTAGGGGCATATCCTGTAAGACGTGGTGAAACAGATTTAACAGCAGTCAAAAATACATTGAAACTGTTAAAGGAAGGCCAACTTGTTGGATTGTTTCCACAAGGGACAAGAGTGAAAGGAAACGACCTTGGAAAAGCTCATTCAGGAGTTGCAGTTTTTGCTTTAAAGTCAAATAAGCCAGTTATCCCAACTTATATTTCAGGAAGTTACAAACCATTTTCCAGAATGCAGGTTATATTTGGACAACCTATAGATTTTTCAATTTATAAGAAGGACAAGATGACTGGTGAGGATTATTTTGAACTCAGTCAGATTGTTATAGATGAGATAAGGAATTTAAAGGAGGGGGCTAAATAATGGAGCTTTTAGTTGCTCAAAATGCAGGATTTTGTTTTGGTGTAAAAAAAGCTATGGACGAAGCTATAAAAGCATCAAATGAAAGGGAAAACGTTAGGACATTAGGTCCAATTATTCATAATGAAGATGCAGTAATGCAGTTAGAAAAAAATGGTGTTAAAACTCTAAGGGACATTAATGAAATTCAGGATGGGCAAACGGTAATTATTAGAAGCCATGGAATTGGTAAAGATGAATTGGAAAAGATGAACAACATGAATATTGAGATTATTGATGCAACTTGTCCATATGTAAAAAATATACATAATATCGTTGAAAAAAACTATAAAAATGGTTACCAAATTGTTATAGTTGGAGATGCAGTTCATCCAGAAGTTACTGGTATAAATGGATGGTGCGAGAAAAAAGCTATTATTGTAAATGAAATAAATGATATAGATGACGATAAATTTAAGAATAAAAAAGTATGCGTTGTAGCTCAGACAACATTTAATTCAAATAAATGGCATCAATTAGTTTGCGAGATTGTTAAAAGGACTAAGGAAGCACTTATTATCAATACAATTTGCAATGCAACTGAAATTAGGCAAAGGGAAACAATGGAAATAGCTAAAAATGTAGATTTGATGATTGTAGTTGGAGGAAAAGAAAGTTCGAATACAAAAAAACTATTTGAAATATCAAAGCAATACTGTAAAGAGGCTATTTTTATAGAAAATGCAAAGGAACTTGAAGTTGAAAAACTAAGGTCATTTAATAAAATAGGTATTACTGCAGGAGCATCTACCCCACAATTCATCATTGATGAGGTAGTTACAATTATTAAAGGATTTGAAGATAAAAGGTTTGAAAAAAACGATATTAAAAAGGAAGAAATCAAAATTTCAGATGAAATAGATTATTTTGCTGATTTTGTAAGACTAGAAGTAGGAGATATTATAACAGGAAAAGTTATTCATGTAACCGATAAGGAAGTATATTTAGATATATCTTACAAATCAGATGGTATTATGCCGGCTGATGAAGCTTCAAATATTCCTATAAATTTAAGAGAACACTTCAAAGAAGGGGATGTAATTGAAGTTGAAGTAATTAGGATGAATGATGGTGAAGGCAATGTATTGTTAAGTAGAAAAGAATTAGAAAAAGAAGAATTCTTCGAAAAATTAAAAATGTATAAAGATGAGAAAAAGCCTATTGAGGTAGAAATTACTAAGGAAGTTAAAGGCGGCTATGAATGCAAGTTTGGGGATTTAAGATGTTTTATGCCTATTTCTCACTCAGGAGTTAACGAAGGTGAGGCTCAATCAATTTTAGGCAAAAAGGTGCAGGCTAATATTTTGGAAATAAAATTCGAAAAAGGAAATGCAAACCTAATACTAACAAGAAGGGCACAGGTTAGAGAAGAGAAACATGAAAGAGCTAGGGCAGCTATTAAGTTAATTAGAGAAGGCCAAGTTTTAAATGGAAGAGTTAAAAATATCATTGAATCAGGTGCCTTTGTTGAAGTAGGAGATGTAGATGTATTCATTCCTATTTCAGAAGTTTCTTGGAAAAAAATATCGAAAATTGAAGATGTATTGAAGTTAAATCAAACAATTGAACTATTAATAATTAAGGTAAATATAGAAGAATTAAAGGTTACAGGCAGTATAAAAAGAACTCAGGCAACTCCTTGGGAAAATTTTGTTTCAAAATATTCAGTTGATGATATAGTAGAGGGAAGGATAGTTAATATGACTGACTTCGGAGCATTTGTTGAATTAGAAGAGGGAGTCCAGGGTCTTGTTCACATTTCAAATATGTCTCATATAAGAATTAATAAACCACAGGATGTTGCAAGAATAGGCCAAAAGGTAAAAGTTAAAATAATAGGAATAGATACCGAAAATAAAAAACTATCGCTTTCAATTAAAGATGCTAAGAATTAATAAACTTGATACATCAAAATAAGAATTATATATGAAGTTATAGATATTTTGCCTCATGAATTATTTCAAAGTTGAAATGACCTGAAATAATTTATGAGGCTTTGTATCATTCCCATATAAAATTAATCTTATGTAATCAAATATAATTATATTGCATTTTAGAAAAATAAGCATATAATATAGTTAGTAGCATATATGACTTAGCATAAAAATAAGAGAAAAAAAGAGAAAAACCAGCATGTTTTAGACTTATTTCAAAAAAATAAAGAATTTTATCAAATATACTTGACTTTTCGATGATTTTTGATAAAATTTAATTATTGTTAATAGAAAAGGAGGTTGAGAGTTAGAATGAACGCATTGGGACGTCATATTTTGGCAGAGATTTATGGATGTGATGCTGAAATTTTAAATGACAGGGATAAAATTGAAAAAATAATGGTAGAAGCTGCACTTCATTCTGGTGCTGAGGTTAGAGAAGTAGCATTTCATAAGTTTAGTCCTCTTGGTGTAAGCGGTGTTGTTGTTATTTCTGAATCTCACCTTACTATTCACACATGGCCGGAACTTGGATACGCTGCAGTTGATGTTTTTACTTGCGGCGATCATATAAATCCATGGGATGCCTGCAATTATTTGACGGAAAGATTAGGCGCATCTCATATTACTGCATCAGAGGTAAAAAGAGGTTTGTTTGACCAACCTGTTCAAGTAAAAGTTTCATCATTGTAGATAAGAAAATGCGCCCTTAAAGAGTAGGACGCATTTTTTATTCTATAATTTGTGAAAGCGGCGGAACTACTTGTTTCTTTCTAGATATAACCCCTGGCAAGAATACATTATTTTCATTTATTTTTACATTAAATGCTCTTGAAATTAATTCCTTTTCTTCTCCAACAAAAAGTATCTCAGAACCTTCCTTTATGATATCCGTCAGCATTATCATCAAAAGGTCATATCCTTTTTGATTGCATAGCTTATTCATGAAGTTTAATATATTATTTTTTGTTTCCCCAAGGTTTTCTGCATCCATTGTGTTTATCTGACTTATACCTATATTATATTTACCAAGTTTAAATTCTTTAAAATCTTGGTAAAATATCTCTTCAGGCGTTTTTCCTTGAAGCGATGTGCCTGCCTTAAACATTTCAGAAGCAAATTGTTCTATGTTTATTCCTGCTATTTCAGCTAATCTTTCAGCAGTTATCTTATCAATATATGTGCTTGTTGGAGATTTGAATTTGATAGTATCGGATATAATTGCAGCACATAACAAGCCGGCGATATTTTTAGGCGGTCTAATGCCATTTTCAAAATACATGCCAGCAATAATTGTTGAAGTGCTTCCAACAGGTTCATTCCTAAAATAGATTGGTTTTCCTGTTTGAATATCTGCAACCCTATGATGATCCACTATTTCAAGTATTTCTGCATCATCGATGCCATGGACAGTTTGTGACTTTTCGTTGTGGTCAAGTAGTATGACTAATTTTTTCTTTTGGGATATCAGATGATATCTTGATATAAAACCATATATTTTATTGTTTTCATCAAGAACGGGATAGCTGCGGTATCTTGTTTGGAGCATTTTATCTCTTATTTCGTCTACAAAATCATCTATATGGAAACTAATTATATTTTCAGTTGTCATTACGTATTTGACAGGAATACTTTGATTTATAAGCCTTGCTGTAGTAAAAGTATCATTAGCTGTCGTCATTATTATTGAACTTTGTTCTTTAGCTAATTTTAAAATCTCCTCATCTACTCCATAACCACCTGTTATTATCAGACAATTAGCACCAAGCTCCAATACCTTTATTTGCGAGTCCTTTCTATTACCTATTATAACTATGTCTCCCTTTTCTATATAAGGTTCCATGCTATCAGGAGAAAGGGCTGCTACAACAATTTTACCATTAGAGTTAAACTTGCTTTCGTCTCCTAAAATCAATTTAGCATTTAATGTCTCAAGAATATTTCTTAATGGAGTTTTTATAATATTGTTCTCCAAAGTATCCATATATTTATTGGTTATATTTGACAAAGTTACTAGGCCTAAAAATCTTTCGTTTTCATCAATTACAGCTAGCGTTTTCACATTGTTTTTTTTCATAAGCATCCATGCTGTTTTAATAGATGCATCAGGAGAAATAGGTATTACAGTATCTAAATTTAAATCAGAGAGCTGCGTTTTTACTGTTTGTAGCAATTCTGGTTGCTGAACATTGAAATAATCTAGAATAAATTCAGTTTCTCTATTAATATCACCTAAACGTTTTGCAACGGCATTAAATCCTAATCTCCTTTTAAGTTCAGCATATCCTATTGCCGCTGCTATTGAATCAGTATCGGGATTTTTGTGGCCAAAAATATAAATTAAATCTAGCAAGATAGCACCCCCTTAGTCTTATTATATTATACCCAATAGACGTAGTTTTTTAAATATATCTTTAAATAATATTTTGTGATATAAAATATTTTTAATAAATATACTTATATAGATGAAATTATATGGGGGGCAGAATAGAATGGCAATTAAAGAAAGTGATTTATATAAGGAAAACTATAAGTATGGTTTGAGTAAGCACGAAGCTAAAAAAAGATTAGAAAAATATGGCCTCAATGAAATTAAACAGAAAAAAAAGAAATCTGCATTATTGATTTTTTTATCTCAGTTTAATGATTTTATAGTATGGGTTTTGTTTGCTGCGACTATTATTTCCTCTTTTTTAGGAGAAATTGCAGACGCAATATCTATATTTGTAATTATTTTTATGGATGCTATATTGGGATTTATTCAGGAATATAAGACCGAAAGGGCACTCGAGGTTTTAAAAGAGCTTGCGGCACCTACAGCAAAAGTTATTAGGGAAGGGAAGCAAGAACTGATAAAGGCAAGTGAACTTGTTCTTGGAGATATAGTTGTTCTTGAAACAGGAGATAGAGTTCCTGCGGATATAATATTGATTGAATCAAATTCTATTCAAAGTGATGAATCTATTTTAACGGGAGAATCTGTTCCGGTGGAAAAATTAAAACATGATGGTGGAAAAATTAAGAACGAGAATCTATTATACATGGGGTGTATGATAACAAATGGAAGTGCTATAGGAAGGGTAATTGCTACAGGTATGCAAACTGAGATGGGAAAAATTGCAGATATGTTAGAAAAGATTGAAGAAACAAAGACACCACTCCAAGAGAAATTGAATAAACTTGGTGAATACCTTGTTTATATTATTCTAATCATATGCGTCGTAGTCACAGTTATGGGAGTGTTAAGAGGGGAAAACTTATATAAAATGTTTCTTGTTGGAGTAAGTCTTGCAGTTGCTGCGATTCCAGAAGGGCTACCTGCAATAGTAACTGT
Source organism: Caloramator mitchellensis (assembly GCF_001440545.1). Lineage (NCBI taxonomy): Bacteria > Bacillati > Bacillota > Clostridia > Eubacteriales > Clostridiaceae > Caloramator > Caloramator mitchellensis. The sequence continues at coordinate 68,508 of NZ_LKHP01000008.1, read as the reverse complement.
ATCCTTAGCACTAGGTGTTCAAAAGATGATGAAACGAAATGCTCTAGTTAAAAAACTTCCTGCTGTTGAAACTTTAGGATGTACAAATGTAATTTGCACAGACAAAACTGGAACTTTAACCCAGAACAAGATGACTGTAAGAAAAATATATATATCAGGTAGAGAATACTCGGTGTCTGGCGAAGGTTATGATTTAAATGGAGTTTTTTTATACGATTCTGTTAAAGTTAATTTAAAAAGCAATTTTGCATTTAACAAAATGATGGAATGCTCAGTTCTTTGCAATAACGCTGATATAGAAGATAATAAATTTATAGGAGACCCCACTGAAATAGCTCTGCTAGTACTTGGTGCAAAATCGGGTTATATTAAAAAGGACCTTAGTCGTTTTTATTCTAAAGTAAAAGAAAATCCTTTTGATTCTAATAGAAAAATGATGTCTGTAATAGTTTCAAAGAACGGCAAAAAATATATGTATTTAAAAGGTGCTGCAGAGGCTGTCGTAAACAAATGCAAATATTATCTTTTGGATAATAATATAGTCAATTTTGATAACCAGTTAAGAAAAAATATTTTGATGGCTAATGATTTGATGGCAAAAAAAGCATTAAGAGTGTTAGCCCTTGCATATAAAGAGATAACAGTAAATGAATCAGAGGATGAATTGATATTTATCGGATTGTGTGGCATGATAGACCCACCGAGGGAAGAGGTTTTTGACGCAGTACTTGAATGCAAGATGGCAGGAATAATTCCTATAATGATTACTGGAGATCATAAATTAACTGCAGAAGCTATAGCTCGTGAAATTAGGATATTAGGAGAAGGAGATAGAATATTAACAGGTGATGATTTAGACAAACTAACAGATAACCAACTTGAAAAAATAATAAAAGAAGTTAAGGTTTTTGCGAGAGTTAATCCATCTCACAAATATAAGATTGTAAAGGCATATAAAAAACAGGGGTTAGTAGTGGCTATGACTGGTGATGGAGTTAACGACGCTCCAGCTATAAAAGAAGCAGATATAGGGATTGCTATGGGCATAACAGGAACTGACGTAACAAAAGAAACAGCGTCCCTGATACTTATGGATGATAATTTTACAACTATTGTTTCTGCTGTTAAAGAAGGAAGAATTATATATGACAATATTAGAAAATTTATTAGGTATTTATTATCTTGTAATCTCGGAGAAGTTCTTACAATGTTCTTGGCTTCTATATTGAAGCTGCCTATACCTTTATTACCAATTCAAATATTGCTTGTTAATTTGGCAACCGACGGTTTTCCTGCGATGGCTTTGAGCTTGGAAAAGGGTGAGGCAGACATAATGCAAAAAAGACCTCGTCATAAAAATGAGAGCATATTTTCGGATGGACTTCTTTATAAAATTATGATGAGAGGAACGCTGATTGGACTTTGCACAATTACTTCATTTGCCTTCAGTCTTTATTATTTTGGGAATATTATTGTTGCAAGAACTATTGCTCTCGGGACATTGATTTTATCTCAACTTTTACACGTTTTTGAGTGTAGATCAGAAAGAAAATCAGTTTTTGAATTGGGTATTTTTACCAATTTATATCTTGTATATGCAGTAGTTTCATCATTAATAATACTCTTGTTTGTTATATATATCCCATTCATGCAGAAAATCTTTTATACTCGAAGTTTGAATTTAATGCAATTGTTTATTGTAATAGTTTTTTCTAGTATGGTTTCTATAATATCAAGTTTATATTGGTATAAAAAATAAGGGAGATTTCTCCCTTATTTTCTAATTATTTGTTTTTGCTGAAGTTTTTTCAAGTCTAGTCCTACAGGAACCAATTCTTTTTTGGTTGTCATATTTATTATATTCATAACTTCAATGACGTCTGAATCTTTATTTTTCTTTTTCACAGGTTTAAGCCCCTGGAATAAAACCAAATGACCTTGATTTAATTGAATAAACTCTGGCTTTTTAAAGTATCTTCTTCTTTTATATTGGCATTTTACAACAGTTTTGCTTCTTTCAGGTTTTACAACGATATCAACTCTCAAAGTATGAATAAAACCTAAGAATACCTTTTCAACAATTTTAACGCTTAAAATATGACCGTGAACCTGAGTTATGCGGTCTTTATATCTTTCCCAATACACATCCTGAATTTTTTTATTAATCTTATCTCTGAATCCCATATCCATTCTCCTTCTTGAAAATTTTAGAAAAATATGATTACCTTATTTATTATAACAATAAATTAAAATATAGTCGAGAGGGTATTCATTGTTAATTAATTAACCTAATTTGTCTATTTAAAATTTGATAAAATTGTGTTATACTTAAATAAAGTTGTTGTTACAACAATTTAACAGGGCTGTTATATAAGAAAAAAGCAGCTGTTCTAATTATATAATACAGGTGAAAGATTATGAAAAGATCAAGAATAAACATAAATGGAATTGTTCAGGGTGTTGGATTTAGGCCATTTATTAACAAATTAGTTACAAATTATTGTCTTAAAGGATGGGTCAAAAACACATCGCAAGGCGTTATGATAGAGGTCGAAGGGGATGAAAACAGCATTTATGATTTTATAAACGATATAAAAAATAAATCTCCAAAATTGGCTTATATAGAAAAAATAGAATATGAATTTTGCAAAAATTTGAAATTTTATAATGAATTTCAAATAGAGAAAAGTCATCAATTTGATAAAAAATTCACCTTTATTTCACCAGATGTTGGAATTTGTGATGATTGTCTGGCTGAATTGTTTGACAAAAATGATAGAAGATATAGATATCCATTTATAAATTGTACTAATTGTGGTCCAAGGTTTACAATTATAAAGGATGTTCCTTATGATAGAGAAAAAACGACAATGAGGCAGTTTGAGATGTGCCATAGCTGCTATAATGAATATGTCGATATAGAAGATAGACGATACCATGCACAACCAAACTGTTGTTACATTTGTGGTCCTGAAGTATTTTTTAGTTATGATAATGAAATAGTCAGTGGAGAAGTTGCAATAAAAAAAGCTATTGACTTTATTAAACAAAAAAAGATTATTGCTATAAAGGGATTAGGTGGCTTTCATGTAGCTTGTGATGCGTTGGATGAAAAAACTGTAACTCAATTGAGATTAAGAAAGGGAAGAGAAGAAAAACCATTTGCGATAATGGTTAAAGATATCATAACAGCAGAAAAATTTTGCATTATAACAGATGAAGAAAAAGAAATTTTAAGCAGCTTTAGACGACCAATTGTTTTGTTGAAGAAAAAGAACAATCTGCTTGACTATATTTCCGATAATGATAGTCTGGGTGTTATGCTGCCTTATACTCCGCTTCACTATTTGATTATGGAAAATTTTGATGTTCTTGTTATGACGAGTGGTAATGAACATGATATACCTATTTATTATAAAAATGAAGATGCGGTAGAAGGATTAAAAAATATAGCTGATGGATTTTTAATGAATAATAGGGATATACATGTAAGATGTGATGATTCGATTGTTAAGGTTTTTGAAGGTAAAGAGTATTTTATAAGAAGGTCAAGGGGATATGTTCCATTTCCAATAAAATTTGATGTAGATGAACATATTTTAGCTTGCGGGGCAGAACAAAAAGGAGCATTTGCATTGAGCAAATCAGGGTTTATATTTTCAAGTCAGCATATAGGAGAATTGAGAAATATTGAGACATTTGAACATTATTCTGAGGCAATAGAGCATTATAAAAAAATATTTGATATAAAACCATCTATAATTGTGTGTGATATGCACCCAGATTACCTATCTTCAAATTATGCAATTAATAAACACAAAGAGAATAAAACACCTTTAATAAAGGTTCAGCATCATCACGCTCATATGGCAGCTTGCATGGCTGATAACAATTTGAATGAAAGAGTTATAGGCATAATATGGGATGGAACAGGTTATGGATTAGATAGCACAATTTGGGGTGGAGAATTTTTAATTGGCGATTATAAGGATTTTAAAAGAGTAGGTAGCATTAAAAAAATAGCACTTCCCGGAGGAGATAGAGCAACAAAAGAAATCTATAAGATAAAATATAGTTTGTTAAAAGACTCTTTAGGTAATATTCCAGATGATTTTGTGGTATCTGGAGATAAAGATATGATAAACAAAATGATAGATTTAGAACTAAATACTCCAAGGGTTAGCAGTATGGGTAGATTATTTGATGGAGTTGCAAGTATTATTGGCATTAAGGATAAGGTGTCTTATGAAGGTCAAGCGGCAATTTTACTCGAAAGTTTGGCTACGGTCTGTGATGATTATTACAGATTTAACATAATTAAAGATGATATTATTTATTTTGATTGGAAAGATACAATTCTTGATGTAGTTTATGATGTTAGAAAAAAAGTTGAAATTGGGAAAATAGCTGCTAAGTTTATGAATACACTTGTTAGGGTTTCATCAGATATGGTGAAAGTTATTAGTAATGAATATGGAATAAGAAATATTGTATTATCCGGTGGTGTTTTCCAAAACATCTATATTTTGCGTAGAATGAAATTAGAATTGGAGAAACTTCAATTCAAAGTGTATATTCACAATAAAATTTCTACTAATGATGAAGGAATACCATTAGGTCAAATTGCTGTAGCAGCAAAGGGAGGTGGAGAAATTTGTGTTTAGCAGTTCCTTTAAGAATTGTTGAAGTCAACGGCAATGATGCGATTGCCGAACACGATGGTGTGAAAATGAAGATAAGAGTTGATTTTATTAAAGATGTGCACATTGGAGACTATGTTTATGTCCATGCTGGGTTTGCCATTAATAAGTTAGATGAAAAACTTGCAAAGGAAAATTTAGAGCTTTTTAAGGAGGTTGCAGATGCAGCTAAAATTCAAGGATTATGATAAGATGTCAAATATAGTAAATTATTTAAGAAATTATAATGGTCCTGCGGTGAAAATTATGGAAGTATGCGGGACTCATACAATGTCGATTGCAAGAAGCGGAATAAGAACGCTTTTATCAGAAAAGATTAAGTTGATTTCTGGACCAGGATGTCCGGTTTGTGTAACGGCAATAAACAGAATTGATGAAATATTTGAACTTGCAAAGAGACATGATACAATAATTGCTACATTTGGGGATATGTTAAAGGTTCCTGGAAGCAAAGCGGGCTTTAATTTGTCTATGCTCAAATCCCAGGGTGCAAATATACAGATAGTATATTCAGCTATGGATGCATTGAATTTAGCAATGAATAACAAAGAAAACGAAATAATATTTTTGGGTATAGGATTTGAGACTACAGCTCCTGGAACTGCAGTGGCGATAAAAGAAGCAGCAGTAAAGTGCATTGAAAATTTTTCAGTATTTTCAATGCACAAGTATGTTGAACCAGCTCTTAGGGCTTTAATTGAATCAGATGATTTTGATATAGATGGATTTTTGTGTCCAGGTCATGTTTCAACTATACTTGGAATAAGAGGATTTGAATTTTTAGTTGAAGAATACAAGATACCTTCAGTTATAACTGGTTTTGAAGCTGAGGATATATTAGTTGCTATATATAAAATACTAAACCAAATTACAGGGGATAACCCTAGTATAGAAAATGAATATCTAAGAATTGTAAGTTATGAAGGTAATAAATTGGCACAAAATATGTTAAATGAAGTTTTTTATCCAGATGACGATCTTTGGAGGGGTATTGGTGTTATAAATAAAAGTGGGATGGCAATTAGAAATAAATATTCTAAATTTGATGCAGTTAAGAAATTTAATATTAATCTTGATTTCGTAGATAAATCGACTGCATGCAAATGTGGGGAAATTATCAAGGGAAAAATACAGCCCGATGAATGCAAATTGTTTGCAATTAATTGCACACCTGAAAATCCGATTGGACCCTGCATGGTTTCAAGCGAAGGCGCATGTGCAGCATTCTACAAATATTTGAGATTCTGAGGTGAACATATGGACGATATTATAACCCTGGATTACGGCAGTGGCGGCAAAAAGACATCTCAATTAATCGATGAGCTTATATTAAAAAATTTTAATAATAGTCAATTGTTAAAACTTATGGATGGCGCAATTTTGCCTATCCAAGGCCATATTGCATTTTCAACTGATAGTTTTGTAGTAGCTCCCTACTTTTTCCCTGGAGGGGATATAGGTAAATTATCAGTTTGTGGAACTGTAAACGACCTTTTGATGTGTGGTGCAATCCCTAAATATCTGAGCTTAAGTTTAATTATAGAAGAAGGATTCAAAACAAACGATTTGAGCAAAATATTGTTATCTATTAGAAATACTGCAATAGAATGTGGTGTAAATGTAGTCACAGGTGATACTAAAGTGGTTGAGAAAGGCAAAGGTGATGGAATTTACATTAATACTGCGGGAATTGGAGTAATTGAAACTGAGCATTATGGAAAAGATAAAATAGAAGAAGGGGATGCTGTAATAATTACAGGTTTTGTAGGAGATCATGGTATTGCTGTTATGTCTGCAAGAAATAATTTTTTCGTTGAAACAGATATTATTTCAGATTGCATGCCCCTTATAAATATAGCTAAGATTATATTTAAATATGGAACCAAGGTAAAAATAATGAGGGATCCAACTAGAGGAGGTCTAGCTACGACATTAAATGAATTTGTCGAGGATACAGATTTTTCAATAGAGCTTAATGAAAAAGAAATACCTATTAGGGACAATGTTCATTATGCGTGTGAAATATTAGGAATTGACCCTTTGTATAGCGCTAATGAAGGTAAAATAGTAATTATTGCAGCAGATGAAATTAAGCAACAGTTACTTAACGATTTAAAAGAACTAGAAGAGGGGAAAAACGCAGCAATTATCGGAAAAGTTACAAAAAATCATAAAGGTTTAGTTGTTTTAAAAACTCCTATTGGAGGTTCAAGGATATTAACCAAATTAACTGGGGCTCAATTACCAAGGATATGTTAATTTTTGGAGGTGGTTAAATGCAAAATTTTAAATCCTTTGAAATAACAAAGGAAGAGATAGTTCCATTAGCAGAAAGAATGAAAAAAGAAGGAAGAAGACTCTTGATGATTCACGGATTCGTTGACAAGGAAGGAAATATAGTAGTAAATTACCAGTATGATTTAGGAGAAACAGTTGAATCCTACACTATTAAAGGAGTTAATGATTTGCCTACTATATCACACATCTATGATGTAGCTGCTGCCTGGCCAGAGGAAGAAATACACGAGCTTTTAGGAGTTAATTTTGAAGGGCTAAAAATGAGGGGCAGATTATTCCTACCTGATACTATGCTCGATGGAAAAGGTCAAATAATTGTTACTCCATTAAACGAGTTAAGAAAAAAGACAAAGGTAGAAAAGGAGTGATAGAATGAGTTATGTAATTCCAATAGGTCCTTATCATCCATCATTAGAGGAACCTATTCATGCTAAATTGTATACTGAAGGCGAAATAATTAAAGATGCTGAAGTCTTTATAGGTTATAACCATAGAGGTATTGAAAAATTAGCAACTGAAAAGAACTTTATACAAACACTTGTTTTAGTAGAAAGAGTTTGTGGTATTTGTTCACACTCGCATCCATTTGCTTATGCACAGGCCATAGAAAACATAGCACAAATAGAGGTTCCTAAAAGAGGACAATATATAAGAAATGTAATAGCTGAACTTGAAAGAATACATTCACACTATCTATGGTTAGGAATTGCGGCTCATTTAGTTGGCTATGACAGTTTATTTATGCACATATGGAATGTTAGAGAAAAGGTTATGGATATTCTCGAGGCCATTTCAGGAAATAGAGTAAATTACGGAATGGTTATTATAGGTGGTGCAAGAAGAGATATAAACGATGAATTAAGAAAAAACATATTAGAAATATTGAAGGATTTTAAAGCTGAACACGAAAAGATAAAGCAAATAGTTGTAAATGATAAAACACTTGCAATGAGAACTAAGGGTGTAGGAGTGCTTCCTAAGGATGTTGCAATTCAATTAGGAACGATAGGACCTCATGCAAGAGCATCAGGAATTAAAGTTGATGTTAGAAAGGATGCTCCATATTCCTCATATGAAGATTTTGAATTTGATGTTCCCGTTGTTGAAGATGGAGATGTATTTGCAAGAGTATTGATAAGAGCGTTAGAAGTAGATGAAAGCATAAAAATTATTACACAAGCGCTTGAAAACCTACCTGAGGGTCCTATAAATCAGGGGATGAAGCTGCCAAGGGTTCCTGCTGGCGAATTTACTCAAAGAATTGAAGCACCAAGAGGACAATTAATACACTATGCTGTAACTGATGGTGGTCAAACTAACTATAGATTAAGCATACATGTTCCAACGTATAAAACAGCGCCTACAGTTCCATATATGTTGAGAAACAATACAGTAGCAGATGCTGGACTAATTATTGCAAGCATAGACCCATGCTTCTCTTGTTTGGATAGGTAGGATTGATATGCACGAGTTGGCTATAACTGAAGGTATTATTAAAATTGCCATTGATGCGGCGAAACAAAATAGCGCTAATAAAATTTTAAATATCAAAATCAAATGCGGGGATTTTTCGGGGGTCGTTCCCCAATTAATTCATGAATATTTTGATATCGTATCCAAGGAGACTTTAGCTGAAGGCGCTAAACTTTTAGTTGAAAGAATACCTATATCAATCATTTGCAATGATTGTAACACTGAAAATGTTATTGAAAAGAGCAACATCAAATGTCCTAATTGTGGTAGTTTCAATTACAGGATAATTGGCGGCAAGGAATTTTTTATAGACTCAGTGGAGGTGGAATAGTGGAAATTAAAGTAGTTAAGCAGATAATGGAGTGGAATGAGGACGTAAGCAATGAAGTAAAACAAGAATTAGGTGACAAAAAAGTGTTTATGGTAAATATAATGGGTTCTCCTGGTGCAGGTAAAACAAGCGTTATAATAGAAATAATCAAGTCTCTTTCAAAGGACTATAAAATAGCAGTTATTGAAGGAGATATAACAGGTCAAATCGATGCTGAAAAAATAAGTGAACTTGGGATTCCAGTTGTTCAGCTTAATACCGATGGTGCTTGCCATATTGAAGCAATGTCTATAAAAAATATATTAAATTACTTTAATCTAAATGATATCGATGTGTTACTAATTGAGAATATAGGAAATCTTGTTTGTCCTGCAGAGTTTAACCTAGGTGAAGACTTAAAAGTAGCAATCCTAAGCGTTCCAGAGGGAGATGACAAAGTTCAGAAATATCCTTTAATGTTCTCAGTTGCGAATGCACTGATTATAAATAAATACGACATGAAGGATTATTTTGAATTTGACTATGATAAGGTTGTTGAATATTCAAAGGGTTTAAATCCTGAAATTAATGTTTTTCAGTTCTCATCAAGAAAACCCTTTGATAATGCTAAATTCTATGAATTTTTAAGAAGCAACATTCAGGAAAAATTTAGAGGATAGGGGGGAGTAGGATGCAAAATAAAGCTTTATCTGTATTTTCAACATTCGTATTATGTTTTGTAATGTGGATTTTGTTTACTCTTACATTTACTCCACAGGAGCTTATAGCAGGAGCGGTTGTGTCTTTATTAGTAGCATTATTTACTGCAAAATATTTAATTCATGAAGACGCAATACACTTATTTAAACCAAGCAACTTGATTAATTTAATCATTTATGTATTGTTTGTATTTCCAATAGAACTTTGGAAGGCAAACGTTGATGTAGCTAAGAGAGCTCTTAATCCAAAACTTCCAATCAATCCAGGTATAGTAAAGGTTCCTGTAGATTTAAAGTCGGAGTATGGACTTGCTATGCTCGCTAATTCTATTACATTAACTCCAGGAACTATAACTATGGAAATAATTGAAGAAAAGGGTCAACACTTTTTCTATATTCACTGGATAGATGTAGCTTCAAGAAATAGCAAAGAAGCTGGCGAAATGATAAAAGGAAAATTAGAAAGCTGGATAAGGAGGATTTGGAAGTGATAGAGTTTGTTTATGTAGGTATATTTTATGCTATTTTAGCGATTATATTGCTTTTTAGAGTTTTAAAGGGACCTAGCGTTGTTGATAGAGCAGTTGCAGGAGATAGCATTGACATATTAACAGCTGTAGCACTTATTTCATTTGCAGTATTTAGCAACAGAAGTATCTATCTCGATATAGCCTTAGTAATTGCTATATTAGGGTTTATAGGAACTGTTCTGATAGCAAGATATTTGGAGGGAAGACTATGATAAGAATAGTTATTGATATATTCCTTGTTTTAGGTTGCTTTTTTGCATTTGCTGGAGTAGTTGGCATGATTAGAATGCCAGATTCATTTTCAAGAATGCAGTCAAGCACAAACATTGCTACTTTTGGTGTTATTTGGACTTGCATTGGAGCGGCAATATATGCCTTTACAAATGGCAATACAGCACTCGGGACAAAGGCAATTTTAATAGGTGTGTTTATAGTTTTAACTACAGCTGTTGCTGGACATGCTATCATGAAGGCAGGATATATTCATGGAATAAAGCCTGACAATATGGTTGTTGATGAATACGGGAGGGATAATCCTAATGAATAGTATTGTTATTTTAAATAGCTTGATTTTGATTGGTATTATTATATCTGCTATTTTGACTGTAAAATTCGATAATTTGCTTTCGTCTATAATTGCGTTAGGGATTACAGGAGCATTTGTGGCACTTGAGTTTATACTATTGCATGCACCTGATGTAGCTATTGCTGAAGCAGCAGTTGGTGCGGTATTATCACCAGTAATATTTATAATTACCCTCAAAAAAGTAAAGGAGGGCAAGGAAAGATGAAGAAATTTGCTATGAGTTTTGCTTTAGTTGTTTTCCTGATTATGGGTTCCTATGCGATGTATTATTCTTCTACTCAGGGAAGAACTTATTCAGGGACTAAATTAGAAGATATCCAGAATAACGTTAGTTATGATATGCAAAAACCAGATGGAGTATCAAACGTTATTATAAGAGAAAATTTAAGTAAGACAAAGGCTATCAATGCTGTAACAGCTGTAGTTTTTGATTATAGAGGATACGATACATTAGGAGAATCATTCATTCTTCTAACTGCAATAGCTGGCTCAGTAGTTATTCTAAAGAGCCACAAGAAGGGAAGTGAGTAGAATGAAGGCTAAAACAAAGGGAACTGTTAAGGATTTAATAATTAAAACAGCCGCAGACGTTTTTACGCCAATTGCACTTGTTTTTGGGTTCTATGTAATAACGCATGGTCACTTAAGCCCAGGTGGAGGATTCCAGGGTGGTGTTTTAGTTGCAGCTGCTGTTATTTTGATATATTTAGGTTATGGGTATAGTGAAGTTTCAAAGAAATTTAATATGGACTTTATAAAGAAAAACGAGGCACTTGGAGCTATATTATTTACAGTATTTGGTCTTTGTGGTTTATTCTATGGCTCAGTTTTCTTTGCAAATGTATTTACAGGGATAGGAAATCCAGGGGATCTAATAAGTGCCGGAACAATAATGTTTATGAATAATTCAGTTGGCTATAAGGTTTTAACAGGTGTTGGCTTTTTAATTCTTCTTATGATAGGTCTTTTGGCTCCAGATAGTGAAAAGTGAAAAGGGGTGAAGAAATTTGATTTTAATGAATTATATAACTTGCATAGTTTTAATTGTTTTAGGATTTTATGTAATTCTTTCTAAAAAAAATATATTAAAGATTATAATCGGTATGGGTCTTATCGATTATGGAATAAACCTTTTGATTATAAGCATAGGTTTTAATCCCGGAGGAACTGCTCCAATATTTACATTCAGCGAATTAAAGCCTGATTCATTCTTTGTTGACCCTGTTCCACAGGCTCTAACCCTTACTTCAATTGTTATAGGAGCCTGTGTAACTGCGATGGCACTTTCATTAGTTATTAAAATTAAAGAAAAATATGGAACTCTTGATGCTGATAAAGTAAGGAGGTTGAATGGGTAATGCAACACTATCCTATATTATCTATAGTTGTTTTGTTTTTAGGAGCCTTCCTTACGGTTATCTTTGGTAGTAAAAATGATGCTGTAAGAAAGTTCATAGCTACAATATCATCAGGGATTTCGCTTGTTTTGGTTCTGCTTCTAATAAAGCCAATAATGATTGAAGGAAATGTTATTAATTACTGGTTAGGAAACTGGAGGCCTGTTCATGACTGGGCAATAGGAATAGGACTTGAAGTTGATGCTCTTGGATTATTCTTTGGGATAATAGTAGTTTTAACTGTTTTCCTTTCAACATTGTTTTCATATAGTTATATTAAAAAAGATGTTGAAAAGGATAAATACTATGTATTATTTCAGATGCTTGCAGGTTCTGTTTTGGGCTTAGTATTTACAGGCGACCTTTTTAACATGTTTGTTATGATTGAAATAATGACATTTGCAGCAGTGGGCTTAACTGCATTTAGAAATTACCAAGAAGGTGCACTAGAGGCTGCGCTTAAATACCTTGTGTTAGGTTCAATTGGTTCTTCATTGGTATTAGCAGGGACTATAACAATATATTCACAAGTTCACACTTTAAATATGGCACAAATTTCAGCGCTGTTATTTAACAATCTAACACCTTCAGCCCTATTTGCTTTTGCTCTACTTCTAGCTGGATTCTCTTTAAAAGCCTTTGTTGTTCCATTCCATCCGGCAGCACCTGATGCGTATATGGCTGCTCCATCGTCAATATCAATGGCTTTTTCTGGAATGGTTAATAAAGCAGGGGTATATGCTATATTAAGATTGGTATACGTTCTTTTCCATAGTATGGATTTAAAATCAATGCAAATGCTATTAATAGTGATAGGAACAATAACTATGTTTGTTGGCGTTACTATGGCTCTTGCACAGAATGATTTTAAAAGACTACTTGCATTCCATAGTATATCACAGATAGGGTATGTTATAACTGGAATTGGTCTCTCAACTGCTTTAGGATTAACAGGAGGTCTATACCACGCGTTAAATCATACATTATTTAAAGGTTTATTGTTCTTAAGTGCTGGAGCGGTATTCTTTGCAACAGGAACAACTGATTTAAACAAACTTGGTGGACTCGCAAAGAAAATGCCACAGACCGCAGCGATATTCCTTATAGGAGCATTCTCAATAAGTGGTCTGCCACCATTCAATGGGTTTGTTTCAAAGTGGTTAATTTATCAAGCAACTTATCAAGCGAATATGGCAATCGTAACTATAATAGCTTTATTAGTCAGCGTAATGACTTTAGCTTCATTTATCAAGGTTGCACAATCTGTATTCTTTGGACAGATGCCTGAAGAATTTAAGGATGTAAAGGAAGTTCCTTTATCAATGAGAATTCCAATGTGGATAATGGCTATTCTATGTATAATAACAGGTATAATGCCACAATTTGTAACTAAATATTTAATTAACCCAGCAGTATCAGCTGTATTAAATATAGGCAATTATATAGATACAATGATGGGTAGTGGCTATGCACAAAAAATAATAGGCGAACCAGTTCAAATCCCACAGGTAGATTATACTCTTGCAGGATACTGGAATCCAATTGCCTGGTTAGTTTTATTCGGACTTTTACTGATTGCAGTTGCCCTTGTTGCACTTGCAGGTGGATTTAATCATCAATCAATTCCGGTAGAAGAAGATAATCCTAAATATGATGTATTCTTCAGTGGAGAAGCTAATGAATTTTCACATGTAAAGGGTAATGACCTTTTCTGGGGATTAAAGCATGATTTAAGACATTACTTTGGCTTTATGCATGATGCACACAGCGGAGTAATTAATGATTATGCTTTATGGGCAATATTCACTACATCAATATTTATAATTTATATCTTCTTACTTGTTCCATAAGGAGGGACTGAATTTGGTAGTTTTAAAATATTTATTTTATGTTTTAGTTTTTCCAGGTCTGTTGTTTTCTTCTATAGTAGGGCTTTTGCTATCGGGTATAGATAGAAAGGTTGTAGCGAGGATGCAAAAGAGAATGGGACCTCCATTAATTCAGCCTATTTATGATTTCTTTAAATTATTAGGCAAAGAAACAATAGTACCAAGGGCTGCTTCAAGGAGAACATTCCTTTATGCTCCTGTAGTTGGATTATTAGCACTTGTCACAGTAGCTCTTTTTATTCCAATGTTTAAGTTTACTGCACTTTCAACTGTTGCTGACATAATAGTTATCATATACCTTTTAACAATTCCAGCTGTAGCTATGATAATGGGGGGAGCAGCGTCTGGTTCACCTTATGCTGGAGTTGGAATTTCCAGGGAAATGGTAGCTATTTTATCATATGAATTGCCACTGGTAATTGTTTTACTAACAATAGGAAAAAAGGTTGGGATGGAATTAAACAACGGAATATTGACTTTTTCACTTTCACAAATTGTAGAATACCAGGCTCAATTTGGGGCTTTGATAACTAAATGGAGCCTGATACCAGCAGCTTTAGCATTGCTTCTAGTTATTCCTATTAAGGTAGGTAGTGTTCCTTTCGATATTGCAGAGGCAGAAATCGAAATATGTGAAGGACCGCTTGTTGAATACAGTGGTGCACCACTAGCAGTATTTAAGTTAAACCATGCAATAAAAATGTTTATAATGACTTCACTGTTTGTAACTTTGTTCTTGAGTGGAAAGGGAACAGGTATAGTTATAGTTGATATAATTTTACAAATAATATTAAGTGCTATAATAGTAATAATATCTATTTCAACCTTAAAGGCTATTACAGCGCGATTAAAGGTTGAGCAGGTATTAAAATTTTTCTGGACCTATCCAACAGCTTTGGCGGTAATCAGCATGATTCTTGTTTGGTTTGGTTTTTAACAGGAGGTGTTAAATTTGTTTAAGAAATTAATTGAGAAAAGTTTCGAAAAATCTCCATGGGTGTTTCATTTGAATACAGGTTCTTGCAACGGATGCGATATAGAAATAGTATCGGTTTTAACACCAAGATACGATGCCGAAAGACTTGGAGTTAAACTTACAGGTTCACCAAGACATGCTGATATAGTTCTTGTTACTGGTCCTGTAACTTCACAATCCAAGGATAGACTTGTAAGAACTCTTGCACAGGTTCCGGACCCAAAGGTTGTTATAGCAATTGGTTCCTGTCCTACATCAACAAATGTATTCAATGGGAGCTATTCTGTAGAAGGACCACTTAGCAAATATATCGATGTTGATGTTTCAATAGCGGGTTGTGCACCAAAACCTGAAGCAATAATCGATGGTATAGCAAAGGCAATAGAAATATTAAAGAGGAAAAGGAGGGAGATGAAATGAAATTTCCCTACTTAAAAGAGGCTGTAAAATCAGCGTTTAAAAAGCCAAGCACAGAAATATATCCTATTGTAAACAAAGTTGCTCCTGTAGGATACAGAGGTAAAATAGTTTATCATGCAGATAAGTGCATCAATTGTGGTATGTGTATTAGGGTTTGTGCTCCTGGATGTATAACAAGAACTATTGAAAAGGTTGAGGATGGAGATAAAATAACATTTAATTTCTATCAAGGGCAATGCACATTCTGCTCTATGTGTGCTGACTTTTGTCCAAAGGACGCGATCGAATTAACACAAGACTATCATCTTGCAGTTACAGACAGAGATGATTTGATTGTTTCGGGAACATTTATAAAGAAGGCTCCACCAAAGCCTCCTGTTCCACCTCAGGCTCCTGCAGCCCCAGCTGCTGATAAAAAAACTGAATAATATTTTAAAGCTGTCTCTTCCGAGACGGCTTTTTTTATGCATATTAAACAGGAAAATTTAAGTTTCAAAAATATTATTTATATTTAGAGAAGGAATCTTGAAAAATTAATAGAATATATATCATAATGAAATGCTTTAGGTGGGGATACGATGACAACAAATTTAAAAGCAACGGTAATTCTTATAATCGTCACTATGTTTTGGGGAGCAACGTATTTTTTAACTAAGCTTGGGCTTAACGATGTAAAACCCTTTACACTAATAGCACTAAGATTTGTAATAGCATTTCTGGTAGCTGCCATTGTATTTTACAAACAATTAATCAAATCAGATAAAAAAATTTTGAAATTTTCAATTGCTTTGTCATTGTTATTATTCTTTGTTTTTATCTCGATGACCATAGGGTTAAAATATACATCTGCTTCTAATGCTGGTTTTTTGGTTAGTCTGTCTGTTGTGTTAATACCTATGATATCATTTTTTATAACTAAGCAAATGATTGAAAGGAAAGTTATAATAGGTGTATTAATGGCAACTATAGGAATAGCACTGTTAACCATAAATGGGCGGTTTGAAATCAGTAAGGGAGATATTTTAATCATTTCATGTGCAATTCTTTATGCTTTTCATGTAGTGCTAACTGATATTTTTACTAAAGAAGTAGATTCAATTGCTCTTGGGACATTGCAACTAGGATTTGTAGGGTTACTTAGCAGTATAATAGCGATAATAGTTGAGAAACCAATGCTACCAAGAAATGGTCTAACATGGGCAGTGGTTATATTACTAAGCATATTTTGCACTGCATTTGGTTATATTGCTCAAACCTATGCTCAAAAATATGTATCTGCATCTCATACAGGATTGATTTTATCGTTAGAGTCAGTTTTTTCGGCCATATTCTCTTTTACCTTTCTTGAAGAAACTCTTAGTATTAGAGGATACATAGGTGCAATTATACTTTTATTTAGTGTAATTTGGGTTGAGATTAAATAATAAGGGGGGACGGGGAATGAGATATCCATTATTGGAAATAGAAAGTAAAAAAATCGAGGAAAATGCTAAAAGGTTAATTGACGAATGTCATGATAAAGGAATTCAAATAGCAGGAGTAACAAAGGTGTTCAGTGGTAATAAAAAAATAGTTAAGGCTATCGTTGATGCGGGAATAGATATATTGGCAGATTCAAGAATTGAAAATTTAAAAAGCTTTAAGGATTATAAGATACCTAAAATGCTTATTAGAATTCCCATGAAAAGCCAAATCAGAGATTTAGTAAAATATACAGATATTGCCCTTGTTTCTGAAATTGAAATTGTTAAAGAAATTAATAAGTTTGCATTAAAAGCCAATAAAAAGTATAAGGTTATTTTAATGGTTGACATAGGTGACCTAAGAGAAGGAATATTTTTTGAAAACAAAGACGAGATTCATAGTGCAATCCAAGAAATAAGCAAAATGAAATATGTAGAACTGTATGGATTAGGAACTAATCTTACTTGTTACGGTGGAATTATCCCAACATCAGATAATTTATCGATTCTAGTAGAATTAAAGAAAGAAATCGAGAAGAAATTTGGTAAACAAATAAAATTTATATCAGGTGGCAACTCAGAAACTATTCCTCTTATGAGAACAGGAAATATGCCGGAGGGCATAAATCAACTAAGGCTTGGGGCATCAATTGCACTAGGAATTGGGCTTTATGATATGCCTTTAGAAAATCTTTATCAAGACACCGTAAAACTTAAATCCGAAATAATCGAAATAAAACAAAAACCATCTAAACCAATTGGAGAAATAAGTGTTGATGCTTTTGGAAATAAACCGCATTTTGAAGATAAAGGTATTCGTAAAAGAGCTATTTGTGCAATTGGAAAACAGGATGTAAATCCAGAACATTTAATTCCAATTGACGAAAACATACAAATTCTTGGAGCAAGTAGCGATCACTTGCTTTTAGATACTACAGACTCATGCGTAGATTATAAAATAGGCGATACGTTAGAGTTTAAGCTTACTTATGGTGGATTATTATCAGCTATGACTTCAAAATATATATATAAAAGAATTATATAAAATTAATTGGCTGCTCAATCAAACAATTTAAAAGAGCAGCCAAAAGTATTATATACATACTATTTATGTTTATCAGTACTTATTAAATATGCTATATTATTAGCTGCAATCATAGCAGAATGAAGTGCTCCCTGGATCCATCCATGTTTTCCTGAAACGTGCTCACCTGCAAATAAAACTTTATTGTTAATTATCTCTGCTATAGACATTTTTAAATCTTTAAGTTAAAATTATAATACTTATTTAGATATTAAAGGAGGGCTATTATGATTACAAGAGAATATGTGGCTTCAATAATAGACCACACTATTTTAAAACCAGAAACTACTCCTGAGGATGTAAAAAAAGTATGCAGTGAAGCTAAGGAACATGGCTTTGCATCGGTGTGTATTAATCCATGCTATGTAAATTTAGCAGCTGAAGAATTAAAGGGCAGCAATGTCAAAGTATGCACGGTGATAGGCTTTCCACTAGGTGCAACTAATAAGGAAGTAAAGGCTTTTGAGACAAAAAAGGCTATAGAAGAAGGTGCGACTGAAGTAGATATGGTAATTAACATTGGAATGCTAAAAGCAAAAAACTATGATTACATAAGAGATGATATTAAGACCGTTGTTGATGCTGCAAAAGGAAAGGCACTTGTTAAGGTGATAATAGAGACATGTCTTTTAACCGACGAGGAAAAAATTATGGCTTGTAAATTGGCTAAAGAGGCCGGAGCAGATTTTGTAAAAACTTCAACTGGATTTAGCAAATGGGGGGCTAAGGTTGAGGATATTAGGCTTATGAGAGAAACAGTAGGTTCTGAAATGGGTGTCAAAGCTTCAGGAGGAGTTCACAGCTTTCAAGATGCAGTGAATATGATTGAAGCTGGTGCTAATAGAATCGGAGCAAGTTCATCCTTAAAGATAATCGGAAAATCAACTGAAGAAAAGGCATATTAAAAAGCTGCAGATTTTGCAGCTTTTCTTTTTAACAAAGAAGTTATCCATAATTAATTGTCTGAATATTATATAGTAAACACCGACTTTTGTTTTCGAATATTTTTAGGGGGGATATATCGGTGAAGTATAAGAAATTGAAATATGAAGATTTGAACATTAGGCTCGAATCCTTACCAGATTTTAGAACTACTCAGGAAATAATAAATTATAAGGAGATAATAGGACAGGAAAGAGCCATCAGAGCGATAGAAACAGGATTAAAACTAAAAAAATCTGGATATAATATTTTTGTTTGTGGAAGCAATGGAAGTGGAAGAAAAAAATACATTCTTGAAAAATTAATACAGATAGCAAGTGATGAAGAAACTCCCGATGATTGGTGCTATGTATATAATTTTTCTGATAGTTTTAGTCCAATTGCTTTAAACCTTAAGCCTGGAACTTCTGAAGGATTTAAAAATGATATAGATAATTTTATCGATTCGTTATTCGATGAAATACCAAGATTGTTTTCTGAAGAGGAATACGAAAAGGCAAGAGAGCTCATTATTGAAAAATTTCAGAAAGAAAGTTTTGATCTTATTCAAAAGTTATACGATGAAGCTAAGGGAAAAAATTTCGTTGTAAAATCTACAAGAGAAGGCTTTGCTTTCATACCTATAAGAAATAATGAAGAAATGACTGAACAAGAGTATAATGAACTTGATGAAAAAGATAAGGAAAAAATCACTGAAGATGTAAGAAGTTTAAAGTTTTTAGCACTAGAAGTTTTGAGAAAAACAAAATTCTTAAAAAAGGAGATGTCAGAGCAACTAAGACGGCTTGATGATAACAGTGCATATGAGACGATAAGTAAAAGAATTTTAAATTTAAAAAATAAATATGGGTATAATGAAAAAATAGTTAAGTATTTAGATGACCTGCAAAAAGATGTGATTGAGAATATCGATGCATTTCTTGGAGGTGAGAATGATCAAATTGATGAATCCTTTTTTAAGAGGTATTTTGTCAATGTTATAACCTGTAATAAAAAAAAAGGTGCTCCAATTGTTTTTGACGATTTCCCTGAATTTCAAAATTTAATTGGTGTAATTGAATATGAAAATGAAAGAGGTTCTCTAGTATCAGATTTTACTATGATTAAACCAGGTAGTCTTCATAGAGCAAATGGTGGTTATCTTATTATTGATGCACTTCAGTTATTAAGCACATATCAAGGATGGAAAGCCTTAAAGAATGCATTGAAGAATGAATATATTCAAATAGAAAACTTAAAAAATCAATTCGATATTATCCCTATAGTTGCATTGAAGCCAGAAAGAATACCATTGAATGTAAAGGTGATTCTATTAGGAAACGAATACATTTATTATTTTTTATATTTATATGATGAGGACTTTAAAGAGTTATTCAATATAAAAGCTGAATTTGAAAGCGAAATAAAATTAAATGATAAAATTGCAAATGAATTTTTAGGGTTTATAAGTTTTTATTGTGCATCAAACAATTTGCCACACGTCACTAAAAAGGCTGTATTCGAGTTGTTTAGATTTTCAATGAGACTTTCTGAAAATAGAAAATATTTGACATCATGCTTTAGGGATATAATTAAAATAATTGATGAATCAGCGATAATTTGCATTAGCAGAAATGGAAACTATATTAATGAAAAAGATGTTAAGGCTGCATTAGCAGAATATGAAAAAAGGCACTCTTTTTATAAAGACAGAGTTCTTGATATGTATAAAGATGGCAAGTATTTAGTTCAGCTAAATGGATATAGAATTGGAGAAATTAATGCATTATCTGTATTAGAATTAGGCGATTATTCTTTTGGAAAACAAAATAGAATAACTGTTACGACTTATATGGGTAAAGAAGGTGTAATAAATATAGAAAGAGAGGCTAATATGTCAGGAACAATTCACAACAAAGGTATATTAATTCTTTCTGGGTATATTGGCCAACTTTTTGGTCAAAAATTTCCACTTTCTTTTAATGCAAGCATATGTTTTGAACAGCTTTATGGTGGCATTGAAGGAGATAGTGCATCCGCTGCAGAGTTGATTGCTCTTATTTCCAGCCTTGGAGATATACCAATTAAGCAGAGCATAGCTATAACAGGTTCAATTAATCAGAGGGGAGAAATCCAGCCTGTTGGAGGAATAAACCAGAAAATTGAGGGATTTTTTGATATATGTAATATGTTTGGGCTTGATGGAAGCCATGGAGTTATAATTCCATTTAGTAATTATGATGATTTAGTACTAAAGGATGAAGTATTAAATGCTATTAAAAAGGGATTATTTAACATATATCTTGTTAACAATATAGAAGAATGCTTTGAAATATTATGCAGTGATAATTTTATTAGAAAAAATGAAGATTTAATGGAAGTTATTAAAAAGAGAGTTGAGGAAAAGCTCAAAAGATATAACGATGTTTCACAAAAATAGGAATAAAAGGCAACGTTATAAAATTTTTTGATGATTTTTAAAGAATAATCCCCATGAAATCAGCATTCATGGGGATTTAAGGTTCCAATATGTTTTATAAAAATAATGTAATAATTTTGATGGAACATTTTTATACATTAAATCTAAAGACTACAACATCTCCGTCTTTCATGATGTATTCTTTTCCTTCAAGTCTAATTAGTCCTTTTTCCTTTGCGGTGACTTCTGAGCCTGCAGCAATTAAATCTTCAAAAGATATTACTTCCGCTCTGATGAACCCTCTTTCAATATCTGAGTGAATTTTTCCAGCTGCTTGAGGGGCTTTAGTTCCTTCTTTAATGGTCCAAGCTCTAACTTCCTTTGGACCAGCCGTAAGAAAACTAATTAAACCTAATAATCTATAACTAGCCTTTATAAGTTTGTGGAGTCCAGGTTCATCAAGGCCGTAGCTTTGTAAGAATTCCTTTTTTTCTTCACCTTCTAAAACTGAAATTTCTTCTTCTATTTTTGCAGAAATCACAACGACTTCTGAGTTTTCAGATGCTGCATATTCTTCTACCTTTTTAACGTATATGTTTTCCATATTACCGCTTAAAAGGTTATCCTCAGATATATTGCAAGCGTAAAGAACAGGTTTCGATGTCAAAAGGAAAAACTGTTTAATGAGTTCTTCTTCTTCTTGGCTCATTGCTAAAGTCCTTGCTGGTTTTCCTGACTCTAGATGCGAATACAACCTTTCCATGAAATTAAGCTCTTCCTGGGCTTTTTTATCACCAGATCTAGCAGCCTTTTTAGTTTTATCCATTCTTCTTTCTAATACTTCTAAATCAGAAAAAACAAGTTCTAAATTTATTGTTTCTATGTCTCTGATAGGATCAATTGACCCTTCAACATGCACAATGTTTGAATCTTCAAAACATCTAACGACATGAACTATTGCTGAAACTTCTCTTATATGTGATAAAAATTTATTACCTAACCCTTCACCTTTGCTTGCGCCTTTAACAAGTCCTGCGATATCATAAAATTCTATAACTGCTGGAGTTACCTTTTCAGGATTATACATCTGTGCAAGTTTATCTAATCTTTCATCTGGAACTGCTACTACGCCGACGTTAGGCTCTATGGTGCAGAATGGATAATTTGCACACTCAGCTCCAGCTTGAGTAATTGCATTAAACAATGTGCTTTTGCCTACATTAGGCAAACCTACTATACCAAGCTTCATATCAATTCTTCCTTTCCTAATTTACTTTTTTAACATTAAGATTATACATTATCATAAGACTTTCTTCAAGTAAAGCAAAAAAATGATTTCTGTGTAAAAAAGATAGATGAAAAATAAATAAATTGAAAAAATATGGAAAAAGAAAGTGCAAAAGTAAAATTAATAAAGCTTCTTGACAAAAAATAACAGATATTGTAATATTAATATATCACCACTTTCCACTCACAAAATGCAATGGTGGTGATATTATGGCAAATGCTGAAATAGAAATTATGAGATCTAAATTATATGATTACTTAAATTCGAATGCTGACTATGATATTATTATTCAGATTAGCCAGGAACTTGATAAGTTGATTTATGATTTTTATTTGAATAAGTATTTTTGGTTAAGTAAAGAAAAAAATGACAATTAATGTAAAAAGTTAACTGTTTTTCAGTTAACTTTTTTGTTTTTTCATCAATGTTTTAAAGACTGAAATAATTAAATAACTCCCAAATTCTAATGTCATATATTAATTCATGAGATACTTATTTGTGATATAAAAAATTAAATAAATTTTTTAAAAATATAGCAGGAAATTTAAAAATGATATAGAATTATATATGTAGTGGTGGAAAGTGGAGTAAAGTGGTTAAGGTGGGATTATAATTTATGTTTATCGGTGAATATCATCATGCTCTTGATAATAAGAATAGAATAATCGTCCCATCAAAATTTAGAGAGCAACTAGGAAACAAGTTTGTAATGACTAAAGGGCTAGATGGATGCCTTTATGCTTATCCTATGGAAGAGTGGAGAAAATTAGAGGATAAGCTTAAGTCTTTACCATTAACTAATAAAGATGCAAGAGCATTTGTAAGATTTATGTTTTCAGGGGCAGCAGAAATAGAAATCGATAAACAAGGTAGAGCGTTAATCCCGCAAAATTTATTAGAATATGCGGCAATTAATAAGGAAATAGTAAGTATAGGAGTATTAAGTAGGATAGAAATATGGAGCAAGGATAAGTGGAAAGAATATAACGAGAAGAATATTGATTTTAACGAAATAGCTGAAAAGATGTCAGAGCTGGGAATATAGTAGAAAAAGGTGAAATATATGGAGTTTAAACATTATTCAGTAATGCTTAATGAATGTATTGAAGGACTAAATATTAAGGAAGATGGTATTTATGTAGATGGAACAATGGGAGGCGCAGGACACTCTATTGAAATTGCTAAACACTTAACAACCGGTGAACTCATCGGTATTGATCAGGACATGGATGCTTTAAATGCCTCGATGGAAAGATTAAAAGATTTTAATAATGTTAAGTTTATACATAATAATTTTTCAAAGATTAAATCGATATTAGAAGATTTGAAAATTGAGAAAGTTGATGGAATTTTACTTGATTTAGGGGTTTCATCATATCAATTAGACAATCCAGATAGAGGCTTTAGCTATATGCATAATGCAAAGCTTGATATGAGGATGAATAAAGATGACGACTTAACTGCATGGGATGTAGTTAATGGGTATTCAAAAGAAGATTTAATTAGAATATTAAAGGAATATGGTGAAGAAAAATTTGCATCTAAAATAGCAGATTTAATTATAAAGAGGAGAAAAATAAAAAATATTAATACAACATACGAACTTGTTGATATTATTAAGGATGCTATACCAGTTAAAGCTCGAAGAGAAGGAGGGCATCCGGCTAAAAGGGTTTTTCAGGCAATACGTATAGAAGTTAACAAAGAACTAGAAATATTAGAAAGCGCAGTAAATGATTGCGTAGATGTTTTAAGTTCAGAAGGAAGAATTTGTATTATTACATTTCACTCGCTTGAAGATAGAATAGTCAAAAATGTTTTTAGAAAAAGAGAAAATCCTTGTGTATGTCCACCTAATTTTCCTGTTTGCACGTGTGGTAATATTGCAGACTTAAGAGTTATAACAAAAAAGCCTATTCTTCCATCAGAAGAGGAACTAAAAGAAAATTCAAGATCAAAAAGTGCTAAACTAAGAATTGCCGAAAAAATATAAGTTCTAAACTGGTTGAGGGGTGAATAAATTGATAATGGCAAATAACAAAAACTATGTTCAGGGAACTGCTGCATATAAATTACCAAATAAAGTCGAAATTTCTGAAAATAAATTATTAAAGCAAAACAAGGTTAGAAGACCAAAACCAAAGGAAAAAAAATTCTTGAGTATAGTTATTGCAGTTTCTATTTTGTCAATTTTTACATTGGCTAGGTATGCTAATATATTGAAATTAAATGCTGAAATAAGAAGTATAAAAAAGGAAATTAAAATGCTACAGGACGAAAATGAAAATATAAATGTTCAAATTGCTGGATTAAATAAAATTAGAGAAGTAGACAAATTAGCAGTTGAGAAATATGGGATGATTATTCCCCATCCAAGTGATGTTAAATATGTAGATGTAAAACCGCTAGATCTTGAGGCTAATGATGAAAAAGAAGAAAAAGTAGGATTAGGATATTTATTTAAGTTGCTTGGACTAATTTATTAGGGGGTATTTAATTGTCAAGTCAAAAGACCACATTAACTAATAAAAAAAGAGCTGTTTTTCTTTTAGCAATTATATTTTTAATGCAATTAGGTATAGTTTTAAGATTTGCATATATTCAAATTATATGGTCTCCTGAACTGCAGAAATGGGCTTATGAACAATGGACTCATGATATAAAAATTGATGCAAAACGAGGTAGAATATTAGATAGAAATGGTAATCCACTTGCTGTAAGTGGTAATGTAGAAAGAGTAGATGCTTTTATGAAGGATGTGCACGACGCTGTTGAAGAAAAAAAGTTTACTTTAGAGCAGTATGCAGAAAAGTTATCACAAATACTAGGAATGAGCAAAGAATCGGTCCTAGCAAAACTTAACAAAAAACTACCTAATGGTCAGCCAGTTGCTAGTGTAATTATTGCAAGAAGAATTGAAAAAGAACAAGGGAATAAGATTAGAGAGTTAGAATTGCCAGGGATAGTTGTTTCTGAGGATACAAAGAGATATTATCCAAATGGCAATTTTTTAGCACATGTTTTAGGAAACACTGATATAGACGGAAACGGTAGAGCAGGTTTAGAGTTTTATTATAATGATGAGCTAAAGGGAGTCCCAGGAAGATTTATGGGTGAAACTGACAAGTTTGTTAGAGAGTTACCATTTAGATTAGCAAGTTATGTTCCTCCACAAAATGGTAATGATATAGTTTTAACAATTGATGAATATATTCAATACTACACTGAAAAGGCTATAGAAAAGGGACTTCAGGAGTATAAAGCAAAACAAATCACTGCTATTGTTATGGATCCCAAAACTGGCGAAATACTTGCTATGGCGAATAAACCTGACTATGACCCAAACACACCAGTAAAGGGGGATGTTCAGGAATCAGTTAAGTCATGGAAAAATAGGGCTGTTAACGATAGCTTTGAACCTGGTTCAGTTTTAAAAATATTGACGGCAGCAGCTGCAATCTCTGAAGGAATTGTAGATTCAAATGATAAGTTCGTTTGTAATGGTTCAATAAAAGTTGCCAATAGAATAATAAGATGTTGGAAAACAACAGGACATGGTATTCAAAATTTTACGAACATATTAGAAAATTCTTGTAATGTTGGATTTGTCATGCTGGGTGAAAAGCTTGGAAAAGAAAAGCTGCATAAATATTTTAATATCTTCAATTTAGGCAAAAAGACTGGGATAGACTTTCCAGGGGAAGCTAAAGGACAAGTAAGAGATGTAAGTCAGGTTAAATCTGTTGAATTAGCTACAGAATCATTTGGACAGGGTATTTCAGTAACGCCAATACAATTTATTTCAATACTGGGAGCAATAGCAAATAATGGAAAGATGATGCAACCACATCTTGTAAAAAGAATAATTAACACAGATGATGAAGGAAATACAAAGGTGATTGAGGATATTCATCCCAAATTATTAAGACAAACTATTTCTCAGGAAAATGCCAAAAAGCTTTTATTAATGCTTGAAAGCGTTGTCAAAAATGGGGCTGCTAAAAAGGCATATATTGATGGTTATAGAATCGGAGGTAAAACAGGAACAGCTCAAAAGGTTATTGACGGTAAATATGCTCCAGGAAAATATATTTCCTCCTTTGCTGCGATTGCCCCTATTGATGATCCGAAAGTAGTAGTTTTTGTATCAATAGATGAACCAGACCCATCAAACTATTATGCTGGTAGCACAGCAGCACCACTAACAAAGTCACTTCTCGAGGATATATTAAGATACCTTAATATTCAGCCTAATTTAGTTAGTAATTTACAACCTAAGGAGGTCATGATACCTGAGGTTAGAGGGAAATCAGTTGATGAGGCTATAGGAATATTGAAGACAAAGAAAATAGACTATGAAATTCAGGGCAATGGTAATATCATTTATGACATTAGTCCTAAACCAGGTATTATAGTTAAGGAGAACACAAAGATAACTCTTTATCTTGGAACAAATGTTAACAAAAAGCCAATAGTTGTTGTTCCTGATTTTATGGGAATGACAAAAAAGGAAATACTTGATATTGCAAATAGTATAGGAATTAGTATAGAATTTCTTGGTGATGGTATAGCTTCGTCACAGGACGTTTCCCCATATACCGAAGTTAATAAAGGAACTACTGTAAAAGTAATACTTGAGATTCCAGAAGATTAAAGCGGAAGTCAATGTCAAAGGTCGAAGAATATTCTTTGACTATTGACATGGCTCCGTTTTTCATTGTTAAAATGGAGGTATTAATATGAAAATTAGTGATTTATTAAAAGGATTGAATGATTATACTTTGTCAGGCAATGATTATAATATTACAAACATTAATTATAACAGTAGAAATGTCACTGACAATGGCTTATTCTTTTGTATTGAAGGGTTTTCAGCAGATGGACATACATTTGCTAAAGAAGCAGTTCAAAATGGTGCTGTTGCTTTAGTTGTTAGTAAAGACGTTGATGTTGATAAAAAAGTTACTATTATAAAAGTTAAAGACACGAGAAAAGCAATGGCGTTGATTTCTGCAAATTTTTATGGAAATCCATTAAATAGCTTAAAGGTTATTGGAATAACAGGAACAAATGGAAAAACAACATCTACATTTATGATGAAAAGCATATTAGATGCTGCTGGATTTAAAACGGGATTAATTGGAACAATTTTCAATGTGTTTGGGGATCAAATGGAGGTAGCAAAAAGGACAACACCTGAATCAATGGATTTACAGCGAAATTTCAAAAAAATGGTAGACGAAGGCGTTGAATACTGCATAATGGAAGTATCTTCTCATTCACTTGAACTCAAAAGAGTCTATGGAATAAATTTTGAGGTTGGGATTTTTACAAATTTAACACAGGACCATCTTGACTTTCACAAAACAATGGAAAATTATTTTAATGCCAAGTTAAAGCTTTTTTATACATCAAAAAATGCTATAATTAATCTAGACGATGATTATGGTTTAAAATTGGTAGAACTAATAAATGAAAGAAAGACTACCTATGCGATTGATGCAATGGCCGATGTTATGGCAAAAGAAATAATTATTTCTGATGAGGGAACAAAATATAAGCTTTATTACAATTCAGATGAAATAGATATCAATTTACATATGCCCGGAAAGTTTAATGTATATAATTCGCTTGGATGTGCTGCTGCGGCTATTTCAATAGGAATAGACTTGGAGACAATTAAATTAGGACTTGAAAATTTAAAATTTGTTCCTGGGAGAAGTGAGAAGATAAATTCTAAAAGGGGCTTTACAGTTATAATTGATTATGCACATACTCCTGATGGTATTGAAAACATTTTAAAATCAACAAGAGAATATACTAAGGGAAAATTAATTGCTTTATTTGGAGCTGGCGGTGATAGAGATAAATCAAAAAGACCTAAAATGGGATTTGCAGCAGGAAAAATTGCGGATTTTTGTATAATTACATCAGATAATCCACGCTCAGAGGAACCTGAAAAAATTATAGAAGATATTATGCTGGGTATATATGAAACTGGATGCGAATATAAAGTCATTGTAGATAGAAAAGATGCTATTAAGTATGCATTAGAAATTGCAAGAGAAGGAGATGTAATAGTTATAGCAGGTAAAGGACATGAGACATATCAAATACTTAAGGATAAAACTATCGAATTTGACGAAAAAAAAATAATTAATGAGCTTTTAAACGAATGAATTGATTAGACTTAAAGGAAGAGGGGAAATAAAATGCAAATTACAATATATTCTACAATAGTTTCTTTTTTAGTTGCCTTATTATTAGGGCCTATTGTAATACCTGCATTAAGGAAGTTTAAGTTTGGACAGAGCATAAGGGATGAAGGACCTAGAACTCATTTTGCAAAGGCTGGAACTCCAACAATGGGAGGATTGATATTCATTATCAGCTTACTTTTAACTTCATTAGTTGTATCACAAAGAATAACTGGTGCACTTTTTATAGCTCTTTTAACTACAGTAGGATTTGGTTTTATTGGTTTATTAGATGATAGCATAAAAATAATCAAGAAAAGAAACTTAGGGTTAAGAGCATACCAAAAAATAATAGGGCAGCTAACTTTTGCAATTATTTTAACAATATATGCATATAAAAATCCCCTAATAGGGAGCGGAGTTCATGTCCCTTTTACTAATATAATTTTTGACCTTGGAATCTGGTATATACCGTTTATGATTTTTGTAATAGTTGGAACAACAAATGCTGTTAATTTAACCGATGGTTTAGATGGATTAGCTTCATCTGTAACTTTGATTGTTTCTGTTTTCTTTGCAGTAGTTACCTATGGACTTGGAAAAACTGATCTGTCAATATTTTGCGGAGCACTTGCAGGTGGTTTATTGGGATTTTTAAAATTTAATTCTTATCCTGCAGAGGTATTCATGGGTGATACAGGGTCTCTTGCTCTAGGAGGAGCGATATCGGCTCTTGCTGTTCTACTTAAAATGCCATTTATCATAGTAATAGTAGGTGGAATTTATGTTATAGAAACATTATCAGTTATTATTCAAGTTATTTCATTTAAAATGACAGGAAGAAGAGTTTTTAAAATGGCACCACTACATCACCATTTTGAACAAAAGGGAAATCATGAAACTAAAATAGTAGCATGGTTTGTGATAATAACAGCTGTTCTTTGTTTAATAGGATTCTTATCAATTAGTTTATAGGAGGGCCTTATGAGCAAAAAGCGTCCCTATGATTTTATTTTGTTTGCAGTTATAATAGTTTTGTTAGCATTTGGAATCAATATGGTTTTTAGCGCTAGCATGTATATAGATAAAGAACTTTATAGAGATAGTTTTTATCATTTTAAAAAGCAAGCTGTATGGGCAGGTCTTGGATTAATTGCAATGTTTTTTACCTCGAAAATAGATTACAAGATATATAAGAATAGAAAAATTATAGCATTTGGTATGATAGTTACAATTGTGCTATTGGTTATAGTTTTGTTCTTACCTGCAGTTAAGGGAGCAAAAAGATGGATTGGAATCGGGAGTTTTGGGATACAGCCATCAGAGCTAGCTAAACTAATGCTTGTTATCTATACAGCAGACAATCTCAGTAGAAAGGGAGACAAAGTAAAAAAATTTACTAAAGGTGTGGTTCCGATTCTTTTAGTAGCAGGTCTTTTTGCTGGTCTAATTATAGCAGAACCTAATATGAGCACATCAGTTATAATAGTTGCAACAGCATTTGCAATGCTATTTGTATCAGGAGCGGAATTCTGGCATTTAGCTCTGCTATTTTTATCAGGAGTTGGATTAGGTGTTGTAGGAATATTAGCAGCTTCATATAGGTTCAGAAGATTTACTGCCTTTTTAAATCCTTGGGCTGACCCTCTCGGCGACGGATATCAAGCTATACAATCATTATATGCGCTTGGAGCTGGAGGTTTGTTTGGAGTTGGTTTTGGACAATCGAGGCAAAAAAACTATTATATTCCTGAAGCTCAAAATGACTTTATCTTTTCAATAATAGGTGAAGAATTAGGTTTTATTGGAGTTTTTTTTGTGATATTATTATTTACAATACTAGTATGGAGAGGTATTAAAATAGCATTAAATTGTAAAGATAAATTTGGGACATTATTAGCAACTGGTATAACATCATTATTGGCTATACAGACTAGCATCAATTTCCTAGTTGTTTCATCATCAATGCCTGTAACAGGGGTTACATTGCCATTAATTAGTTATGGGGGTTCATCGCTGGTGTTTACACTTGCATCGCTAGGAATTTTATTAAACATATCAAGAGATTCTTAGAATGGAGTGATTAAATGAGAATAATAATCTCAGGTGGAGGAACGGGTGGACATATATACCCAGGAATTGCCATAGCAAAGAAAATACAAGAATATAATCCTGAAGCAAAAATCATCTTTGTAGGTAGTGAAAATGGACTTGAAAAAAAACTTGTTCCTCATGAGGGATTTGAAATTAGATTTATTTCTGTTGAAGGATTAAATAAAAAAATAAGCCTAAAAACTTTTTCAGCACTGAAAAATGTGTTTAAGGGATTCGTTCAATCAATAGACATAGTAAAAGACTTTAAACCGGATATCGTTATTGGAACTGGTGGATATGTCTGTGGACCTATTGTTCTAGCTGCATCGTTAAGGGGAATACCGACAATTATTCATGAACAGAACGCCTTTCCAGGAATGACTAACAAATTGCTTGCACATTTTGTTAATAAAATAGCAATAACATTTAAGGAAACTGAAAAATATTTTCCAAAGAACAAAGTTGTTTTTACGGGTAATCCAATAAGAGAGAGCATAATAATAAAAAAAGAAAAAGCTGATAAATCTTATTGGGGATTGAGTGTTGATAAACCGATGCTCTTAGTTGTAGGTGGAAGCAGAGGTGCTACTAGAATAAATGACACAATTGTAGAAATTATACCTAAATTAATCCAAAATGACATACAATTGTTATTTGTTACAGGTGAAAAAGAATATGATAAAATAATTAAAAGGATTGAAAAAATGGATATACAAAGTGACAGGAGAATAGTTATTAAGCCTTATTTGTTTAATATTGATATGGCACTAAATTCTGCAGACCTAATCATCAGCAGAGCAGGGGCAACAATAATTTCAGAAATTACTGCTTTAGGCATACCGTCTATATTAATTCCATCTCCAAATGTTGCTAATAATCATCAGGAATACAATGCTCTTGCGTTGGAGCAGAATGGAGCTGCAATAGTCATTAAAGAGAGTCAATTGGAAACTAATGTCTTTGCTGATCAGGTAATTAATTTAATCCTTAATAAAGAAAAATTAAGCAAGATGTCTTCAAATGCAAAAAAATTAGCAGTTTTAGATGCTACTGATAAGATTTATGATATAATTACAGAATTAACCAACAAAGGATGATTTGTATGAGTCATACTGAAAAATATAAATTTGGTAACAGAAACAAATTCAAGGCTGTGAAATTGTTAATATTATTGGTTTTTGTTTTTTTTCTTTTTGCAATAGCTTTAAAATCAAGTTTTTTTAATATTGTTACGATAAATGTTACTGGAAACATTTTTTTGTCGAAGGAGGAAGTTGTTTTACTTTCTCAGTTAAAGGGGAAAAATATATTTTTAATTAACAAGGGAAAGACTGAAGAACTAATTAAAAATAATCCATATGTAGAAGATGTGATAATTGATAGACGACTGCCTTCCTCTGTTAATGTAAATGTAATTGAAAAAAAGATAAGAGGTGTTATTAAAGTCGAAAATTCATTTATTAATATTGACGATAAGGGTAAAATGGTTCAGATATTGGATAAATTTCCAAATAATAAGTTGTTAATGATAGAGGGGACAAAATCTAATCAGTATTATCCAGGAGTTAATGTTTTTCAAGATGAAAAACTACAAAGTTGTCTAATAGAAGTTTTGAAAATTTCACAGATTAACAATAAACTTGGAGTTGTTAAAGTAAATATGAATAACCCTGAAGATATTATTTTAGAGACTAAAAGCGGAATAAAAATTCATATTGGGAATTATATGAATTTAGATTATAAGCTTGGATATGCTTATTCAATTATGACTAATCCTTCGGTTAGAGGCCAGAAGGGGATAATTGAACTCCATTCGGATGGAGTAGCAGTATTTAAGAAGAATTGAAAGGAGATAAAGTATGAAACATAGGTCCTCTCAAGTTTGGATTGGAATTATTTGTATTATATTAGGTTTTATGATTAGTTATCAATTTAAATATACTAAAAGTCCACGATATAAATATTCGTCAAGACAATTTGAGAATCTTGTAAAAGAAGCTGAGGATTTAAAAAAGCAAAGGGATGAGCTTCAAAAAAAACTTAATGAAACACAGGCTAGGATTGAAGAAATTGAAAAGTCAGTAACAAGCTCAAGTAAAATAGCTAGTCAGTTAAAAGAAGAAATAGACAGTTTAAGATTTTTATCAGGACTGACAGATTTGGAGGGTCCTGGAATAGAAATAACAATAACTCCGATAAACGATATCGCTAACAAGCAAGCTTCTCAGGTTTATTATAAGGATATAATTGATATTGTTAATGAATTAAATTCTGCAGGTGCAGAAGCTATTTCGATTAACGATGAACGCTATGTAGGAAGAACACAAATAAGGCAGGCAGGCCTTTCAATTAAAATTAACGATAGCAAATTTAATCCAGGACAGCCATTTGTAATAAAAGCTATAGGAGATCCTTCAATTCTTGAAGGTGCTTTTAAAATGCCTGATAGCGTCATTGAATTGTTAAGGAAATTAGGCGGATTTGATATAAAAATAGTCAGATCTGAAAATATAAAAATATTAAAATACAACAAATTGCTTGAATACAAATACGTTAAGAGAAAGTAGGTGAATTATGTTACCGATTATTGGATTAATAATTGGAATAATAATAGGTGTTTTTGTTAAAATTGATATTCCATCAGCATATACAACTTATGTTCCAGTTGCAATTCTTGCTGCATTAGACTCAGTTTTTGGAGGTTTAAGAGCATCATTGGATGGCAAATTTGAGTCAGACATCTTTATTTCGGGATTTTTTGGTAATGTCATTATAGCTGCGTTGTTAGCTTATCTAGGTGATAGGCTTAATGTTCCTATCTATTTGGCGGCAGTTTTGGTTTTTGGGAGTAGATTATTTAATAATTTCGCAATTATTAGAAGGTTAATTATTGAAAAGGCAAGAGGTAAAAAGAAAAGCAGGGGTGAAAACTGATGAAACTAGATTCAAAAAAATTCTTCCTGCTTTTTTTGGGAATTATTTGTGGAGTAATTTTAACATCATTTATTATATCTAACCCATTTACGCCTTCAATGATATTAACATATGACCAATTTCAGAAGAAAAGCATCGAGGTAGAACAACTTAAAGCTCAGATAAATACGATGATTAGAGATATTGATATATATAACAAAAAACTTGAAGAATACAATAAAAATACAAAAATAAATGATAATGTCATATCTACTTTAAAAAAAGAATTAGATTACGTTAAGCTATTTTCAGGATATGATGATGTTAAAGGAAATGGAATAAGAATTCTAATCGATGATAATCATGACTACGAATCAAGCGATGATAATATATTAGACTATATTACACATAATTCAGATATTTTATATGTTGTATTTGATTTGAAAAATGCCGGAGCAGAGGCAATTTCGGTTAATGGAAAAAGAATAGTTTCTATTTCTGAAATTACTTGTGAAGGACCTATTATTAAAATTAATGGAGAGTACATTGTTCCACCATTCGAGATTTTGGCAATTGGGGATCCAGATGCGCTTTATTATGCTATGACTATGCCTGAAAGTAAAATAAAAGAGTTACAATTCAGACAACTTTATGTTAAAATGACTAAAGAGGTAAATTTATATATAAATGGTTATAAGAAAAATTTTGCACCTAGGTTTGCTAAAATTAGCAAATAATTTTTATTTATTTTTAAAAGGAAATTCGACTTTTTTGTTGAATTATTTATTAAGACAACATAACAAGGAGGTTAGTGTTTGATGAACAATGTAGTAGTTTCACTTGATATAGGGTCGTCAAAAATAAGTGTAGTTATAGCAGAAATTAATAAAAAGCAGTTTAATATAATAGGTGTTGGAACCTCCGAATGCAAAGGTGTAAAAAAAGGTGTAATAGTTGATATAGATGCTACGGTGGAGGCTATTAGGAATTCAGTTGAAATGGCACAGCAAATGTCTAATATTCAAGTTAAATCTGCTTTTGTAAACATCAAGGGTGGCTATACTACAGTTATTGATAGCAAAGGGGTTGTAGCAGTATCAAGGGAAGATAAGGAAATTACTCAAGAGGATGTAAATAGAGTTATTCAAGCAGCTAAAGTCGTTGCGCTTCCTCCTGATAAAGAGATTATTGATATTATACCAAAACAGTTTATTATTGATGGATATGATGAAATTAGGGATCCAATTGGAATGGTTGGAGTTAGGCTTGAAGTTGATGCAAAATTGATTTCAGCTTCAACTACAAATGTTCAAAATATTATTAGGACGGTTCAAAAAGCAGGATTAAGCGTTGATGGTATAATTATTGAACCTTTAGGAACTTCAGCAATTGTTCTTAATGAAGACGAAAAAGAGCTTGGAGTTGCACTTGTGGATATTGGCGCTGAGACGATGGATATTTCAGTATTTAGAAAGAAAAAATTAATTTTTTCAAAGGTTATTCCTGTAGGCGGCAATCATATAACTAATGATATATCAGTTCTGTGTAAAGTTACATTTAACGATGCTGAAAAAATTAAAAGGCAATATGGTGTTGCAAATTCAAAATTAGTAAAGAGCGAGGAGACGATTAAAATAAATAATATTGCAGGAAAAGGCGAAAAGGAAATATATCTTACAGATATAGCTGAAATAATGGAAGCAAGAATTAGCGAAATGTTATATATTATCAAGAATGAACTTGAAAAAAATAGTTTGATAGGTTATTTAGGTGCAGGTATTGTCATTACCGGTGGAGGTTTATTTAATATAAGAGGTATACAGGAAACTGCACAAAATCATTTTGAATTACCAGTTAGGTTTGGATATCCAAATTACATAGGCGTAGCTAATCCAACATATTCAGCTTCTGCTGGCATTGCTATGTATGTATTAAAACAAAAGAGGACAAGCACAGTTACTGCAGAAAATAAGAAAACTATAAAGTATAAAGACTCTTTAAATGAAGAAACTGCTTCAACAACTGAAAAGGAAGATGATGAATTGAAATTTGGATGGCTAGAAAGAATAAAAGAATTCTTTGCTGATTTCTTTTAATTATAAAAGGGGGTATTATCGTGCTAGATTTTGAATTCAATGTTGAAACAGGTGCACAAATCAAGGTAGTAGGTGTCGGTGGCGGTGGCAATAACGCTGTTAATAGAATGATTGAATTTGGATTAAAGGGTGTTGAGTTTATCTCTGTAAATACTGATAGACAAGCACTGAATTACTCAAGAGCTACTACAAAAATACAAATAGGAGATAAGCTTACTAAAGGACTTGGAGCAGGTGCTAATCCTGAAATCGGACAAAAGGCAGCAGAGGAGAGTATAGAACAAATTACTCAGGCTCTTAAGGGAGCTGATTTGATTTTCATAACAGCCGGAATGGGTGGAGGAACAGGAACCGGAGCAGCACCAGTTGTAGCAGAAATAGCAAAGGAACTTGGCATTTTAACAGTTGGGGTTGTTACAAAGCCTTTTATATTTGAAGGTAGACAGAGAATGAAAAATGCAGAAAATGGAATAATGAGACTTAAGGAAAAGGTTGACACTCTAGTAACTATACCAAATGACAGATTACTCCAAGTTGTTGATAAAAAAACGCCAATGACTGAGGCTTTTAAAATTGCAGATGATATTTTAAGACAAGGTGTTCAGGGTATATCGGATTTAATTACTGTTCCAGGACTAATAAATTTGGATTTTGCCGATGTTAAGACAATAATGCTTAACAAAGGTTTAGCACATATGGGTATTGGCAAAGCTACTGGCGACAGTAGAGCAGCAGATGCTGCAAAGCAGGCTATATCAAGTCCATTATTGGAAACAACAATTAATGGTGCTACCGGAGTTCTACTAAATATAACTGGTGGTTCAAATTTAACAATGTTTGAAGTAGCAGAAGCTGCTGAACAAGTTAGGCAAGCAGCTGATCCAGATGCTAATATAATATTTGGTGCAGTAATAGATGAGGCTTTAGGCGATGAAATTAGAATCACAGTAATTGCAACTGGATTTGAGGAACATTCAAGGATTCAACAGGAGCAGGAAAGAGAAATTGTCAAAGATAATGGAAGAAAAAAGACAATAGAATTAACAGAAGATGATTATGATAATTTAGATATACCTGTGATTTTAAGAAATCAGAGAAATAGAAACTTTTAAAAAACATCCAGTTTAACTGGATGTTTTTTTATGGCATAAAATAGTTCTTGTATAGATAATATAGAAAATTTAGTAATAATCTGTAAATAATTATTATAATTATATTAGTATAAACCGACATAATTTATTTTATAAAGGAATTATAATATTTATATAAATATTCGGGGGTGGACGGATGGGGAACATCCTATATATTGATATAGTCTTTTTTGAAAATTTATTTATGAATTATTTTTTATTATATCTCTTAAAAAGATTGATTCGTTCCAAGGCTCCTAATTGGAGATTAGTCCTTTCAGCATTGGTTGGAGCAGGGTATGTAGTGATTATACTGATACCGAATATGGAGATATATCTTAATATAACAATTAAAATCCTTGTATCGCTACTCATGATTGTTATTGCATTTTTCCCATATACAATTAGAGAAATGTTAAAGCTTATTCTACTATTTTATCTAGAAACATTTTTAATAGGTGGAAGCATAATGGCTATTTTTTATTTAGCAAATCGAGATCTGAGTAACGTAAATGGTATTATGCTTCTAAATAGAATTTCTCAAATTTATTTATTATTAGGAAGTATAATTGGAATCATATTTGTAAAGATTGGATTTGACTTTATTGATGGATATTTTTTAAAGGGAAAAATGTTGGCTGAACTTGAAGTTTTTTTAGATAATAAACATTGTTCTTTGAAAGCATTAATAGATACTGGGAATAGTTTGAGGGATCCGCTGACAAACTTACCTGTTATAGTTACTTTTTTAGACGCAATAGAAGCAATATTGCCAGAGACAACATTTAGAAAGATGAAAAGTTCAAAGAGCTACGATGAAATAATAGAGGCTCTAATTAATTCAGAGCTTAAGCAAAGGGTTAGATTAATACCGTATAAAGCTCTTGGAATAGACAATGGACTTATTGCAGCCATAAGAACTGATAAAATTATAGTTGCCAAGGAAAAAAAGTTTAGTAAAATCGATGACTGTATTTTAGCTATTTATAATTTGCCGCTTTCTGAAAATGGGGAATTTGATGCATTGGCGTTCCCGGAAATAATTAGATAAGGGGGATAATTATGGGAATTATAAGAATAATTATTAATTTATTCAAAGGAATAATCAAATGGTTACAAAGAATTTTGTTTGAGAAGAAGACAATTTTCTATATTGGTGGCACAGATATCCTACCTCCACCTTTAACAAATGAGGAAGAAAAGAATCTTGTCGAAGAATTGAAACGGGGTAATAATGAAGTAAAATCTAAATTAATTGAAAGAAATTTAAGACTTGTGGTTTATATTGCGAAAAAATTTGAAAATACTGGAATTAGCATTGAAGATTTAATATCAATAGGAACAATAGGGTTAATTAAAGCTGTAAATACATTTGAGCCATCAAAAAGGATAAAATTAGCAACTTATGCTTCGAGATGTATTGAAAATGAAATACTTATGTATTTAAGAAGAAACAGCAAGGTAAGAAGTGAAATTTCATTTGATGAGCCTTTGAACGTAGATTGGGATGGAAATGAATTATTGCTTTCAGATATTTTAGGAACTGAAAATGATTTAATTTATCATTTTATTGAAGATGAAGTTGAAAAACAACTCTTAAATCATGCGATGTCAAGACTTAGCAAGAGAGAAAGAGAGATAGTTGAGTTAAGATTTGGGTTATCTGGAGATGGTGAAAAAACTCAGAAAGAAGTTGCTGATATACTAGGAATTTCACAATCTTATATATCAAGATTAGAAAAAAGAATAATTAAAAGGCTAAAAAAAGAGATAACTAAAATGATTTAATAGTGCAAATTTTGTAAAAATATGAAAAGAATAAAAAATTCTCCCTTCGGGAATAATTATAATACAACTATAACCGAAGGGGATGAAGCTGGGATATGGCAAACAATAAAGTTGAAATTTGTGGTGTTAATACTTCTAAATTACCTGTCCTCACAAATGAGGAAATGAGAGAGCTATTTGCAAGAATGAAACAAGGTGATAAAACTGCAAGAGAAAAATTTATCAATGGAAATTTAAGATTAGTATTAAGCGTTATCCAAAGATTTAATAATAGGGGAGAAAATGTTGATGATTTATTCCAGGTTGGTTGCATTGGACTAATAAAGGCTATTGACAATTTTGATTTAGAGCAAAACGTGAAGTTTTCAACTTATGCAGTTCCAATGGTTGTAGGTGAAATTAGAAGATACTTAAGGGATAACAACTCTATTAGAGTAAGCAGGTCTCTCAGGGATATAGCCTACAGAGCACTTCAGATAAGGGATAGGTTAGTTAACGAAAATAATAAGGAACCCACTGTATCAGATATAGCTAAGGAACTGAACATACCGCGCGAGGAAGTAGTGTTTGCATTGGATGCTATCCAAGATCCGGTTTCATTATTTGAACCAATTTACCACGATGGTGGTGATGCTATATTTGTAATGGACCAGATTAGCGATAATAAAAACGATGATGAAACCTGGATAGAGAATATTGCTATTAAACAGGCCATGAAAAAACTAAACAAGAGAGAAAAGATGATTCTAAATATGAGGTTTTTTGAGGGAAAAACCCAGATGGAGGTAGCAGAAGAAATCGGAATATCACAAGCACAGGTATCAAGATTAGAAAAATCAGCTTTAAATCACCTAAGAAAATATGTATAATAGAAGCTTAATGAAAAGCTCTATGGATGATTTCAATGGCATTTACTCATAAATTAGATATGCCACTTTGAAATCAATCATAGGGCTTTCATAATATTTATTTTTTGTGCATATATATTGTAAAGGGAGGTGAAGTAATTGAGGGAAAAAGCTTTTGAAAACAGCGTTGTATCAGTCTCAGAATTAAGACAAATGGAAATTATTGACATAAGCCAAGGAAAGAGGTTAGGTTTTATTAGCGATATAATATTTGATGAAAATCTTACAAGAATAGAATACATAGTAGTTCCACCTGAAAATGGAATTTTTTCTTTATTTAAAAGAAAGGATGAGTATTTAATAAGCTGGGAACAGATTAAAAATATTGGGATAGATGTTATACTTGTAGAAACTACAAAGAAACACTATGAGGTAAAAGAACAGGAAAGTGAATAGAAATAGACACTATTTCATTAAAATGTTATAATATTTAATCATATGATAAAAATAAATTGGAGTGGTTAAATGAAATGTCCATTTTGCAATAGTTTAGACAATAAAGTATTAGATTCAAGGCCTACAGAGGATAATACATCAATAAGAAGAAGAAGGGAATGCTTAAATTGCGGCAAAAGATTTACTACCTATGAAAAGGTAGAGGATATACCAGTTTATGTTGTTAAAAAGGATGGTAGAAGAGAACCGTTTGATAAGCGAAAAATAATGATGGGCATATTAAAATCCTGTGAAAAAAGACCAGTTTCGATAAACCAAATTGAGGATTTGACGAATGAAGTTGAAAAGTTAGTTTATAATACCATGAAACAGGAAGTCAATAGCAGTTTCATTGGAGAAATTGTTATTCAAAAGTTAAAGGAGCTTGATGATGTCGCTTATGTAAGGTTTGCATCCGTTTATAGACAATTTAAGGACATAAACTCATTTGTCGAAGAGCTGCAAAAATTATTGCGTGAAAAATAGTAGTTTTTGCTGTATAAGGTTAATATAGTTAGTTAATGTTCACTAGGCCTCGTGAAATCTTATCACGAGGCTCATTTAACTTTTGTATTTAGAAAGAAATATTTATTTAATTTTTGCGGTGTTTTATTATTGTGGAAATGTAAAACTATTTTTTGGTATAATATTATAAAATAAATTGTGTGGTGATATTATGACTAATGATTATTTAATGGAAGATAGAGGAATCAAAAACAAGCTTTTTTTAAATAATGTTTTTGTTAATCACTTGCATTCAAATGCAAAGTTTGGATTAACAATGAGCGAGTATGAGCATTTAATTGAATCAGGACAATTGTCTGATAGAACAGTTTCTGCATTTAGTGACTTTAGTATAAAAAATTTTGTCTTTTTAAGGCAGGTTCATAGTAATGAGTTTTATGTAGTTGATAAGAATAACAAAGATGATATTAAAGGAAAGATGGGAGATGCTATTATATGTATAGATAATAGTATACCATTATTGATTTTTACTGCAGATTGTGTTCCAGTTTTTTTAGTTGATTTAAGTAAAAAATATATTGCAGCTATTCATGCAGGGTGGAGGGGAACCAATTTAAAGATTTCACAAAAAGTTGCTAAGTTCATGATAGAGTCTTTAAACTCAAGGCCTGGGGATATTTTAGCCTCT
This sequence comes from Caloramator mitchellensis, assembly GCF_001440545.1. Taxonomy (NCBI): domain Bacteria; kingdom Bacillati; phylum Bacillota; class Clostridia; order Eubacteriales; family Clostridiaceae; genus Caloramator; species Caloramator mitchellensis. The sequence goes on along the minus strand of NZ_LKHP01000008.1, from coordinate 27,321 downwards.
ATAGGTCCATCGATAGGCTCATGCTGTTATGACGTAAGTTTAGAAGTCGCAACCAAGTTTAATTTTTTTTATAAGGATGAAAAATATTATGTTGACCTTTGGAGAGAAATCAAATATCAACTATTGGAAGCAGGGCTAAGTAATGATAATATATTTGTGAGCGGCATATGCACGTATTGTAACGATTTATTTTATTCCTATAGAAAAATCGGAAAAGATGCTGGAAGACAAATTAACATAATTGAAATTAAGGGGTGAGTTCAATGGCTGGTGAGAAAATATTAGTAATAGATGATGAACTTCATATAATTGAGTTGTTGAAATATAATCTGGAGGCGAACGGTTACAAGGTAATCTACGCATTAAATGGAAAAGAAGGTGTTAAACTGACTGCAGAGAAAAAACCTGACTTAATACTATTAGATGTAATGTTGCCAGAGTTAGATGGATTCGAAGTTTGTAAGGAAATAAAACGTTCTGCTGAACTTTCAAGGATTCCCATAATTATGTTAACTGCGAAAGGAGAAGAGTTCGACAAAATTTTAGGACTTGAGCTTGGAGCAGATGATTATATAACAAAACCATTTTCTATTAGAGAATTGCTTGCAAGAATAAAGGTTGTTCTTAGAAGAAATACAAAGGAAGAAAAAAACAATACACTACAAATACATGATCTTTATTTGAATTTTGATAAACATGAAGTATTGAAGGATGGAAAACGAATTGATTTAACATTAAAGGAATTTGAACTTTTAAAATTACTAGCAATAAATAGAGGCAAGGTTATGACAAGAGATTATCTTCTAGATAAGGTATGGGGGTATGAATATTATGGTGAAACAAGAACGGTAGATGTTCATGTAAGACATTTAAGACAGAAAATTGAGGATGATGACAAAAACCCAAGATATATTGAAACTGTAAGAGGAATTGGTTATAAACTTAAAGAATAGGTGATGTAATGAGAAAAAAACTTATAATTAATATTACCTTATTAATGTTTTTTGTTACAACTATTATTAGTTTTATATCATTTAACTATTTAAAAAAGCAGATAATGGATAATACTGAAGGTCGTTTTAAAGAAGAAGCCAAACTAGTCGTTGAATTAATAAAATCAAAGGAAATAAAAGATTATGATAATTTTGCAACTGAGTTAAAGTTTATAATAAATAAACGGATTACTATTATAGATTCGACAGGTAAAGTAATCGGTGATTCAGACGTTTCAAGTAAAAACTTAGAGAATCATAAAAATAGAAAGGAATTTATAGAGGCTATTGAAAAGGGTGAATCTTTTGTTTTAAGAAAAAGTTCTACTTTAGGTAAGTTGCTTTATTATTATGCTTTAAAATACAGTTTGAATGGTAAAATATATGTTTTACGCTTATCTATGGATTTTAACATAATAAATTCATCTCAAGATAATTATTTGCATTATTTTATTTTAACAATTTTATTTGTTTTAGCTCTTGCCATATTACTAATATATTTATCTTTAAATAGAATTGTTGAACCAATAAGGGATCTTACAAAGGTTGCAACAAAAATATCAATGGGAAGTTATGATAAAAGAATTAATATTAATACAAAGGATGAATTAGGAAAGTTAGGGCACGCATTTAATAGGATGGCGGCAAGGCTTGAAGAGACAATTAATGATTTAGAGGACAAAAAAAACAAGCTGATTTCAATATTAAAAAGTATGGGTGATGGTGTTATTGTATTTGACATCAATGAAAGGATAATTCTTATAAATCCAACAGCAAAGATATTGTTTGAAATTAAAGAGGATGTTTATGGGAAGCATCTTTTAGAGGTTATACGAAATAAAGATATTGAGTATCTTATAAGAGAAAATATTGAGGACGAAATTGAAATTAAGCTAAATTTAACCGAAACTAAATATTATAAAATTAAAACAACAAGGGTCTTAAACACTGATAAGCAATATGAAAAAGTAGGAACATTAATGGTTATACAAGACATTACAAAAATGAAAATGCTTGAGAATTTGCGAACAGAATTTGTTGCTAATGTATCCCATGAGTTAAAGACACCGTTAACTTCTATTAAAGGTTTTGCTGAAACATTGATGGACGTTGAAGATGAAAATATAAGAAAAAAATTTTTAGAAATAATAAATATTGAGGCAGATAGGTTAACAAGGTTGATTAATGACATATTAATTATTTCTGAACTTGAAAACAGAGAATACTCAATTAATTTTGAGAAGATTAATGTTATTAAATCAATAGAAGAAGTAATAAATATTATGAGCCCTGTTGCTCATAATAAAAATATTGATTTAAAATTTATAAAACCATCAGATGAAATTTATATATTAGGAGATAGGGATAAGTTTAAACAAATGTTTATAAATCTTATAGATAACGGTATCAAATACACAAATGACGGGGGCTTTGTTGAAATTAGTATGGAATTGGAAAGAGATAATGCATTAGTGTTCGTTAAGGATAATGGTATTGGCATACCGAAAGAACATCTTCCAAGACTATTTGAAAGATTTTACAGGGTAGATAAAGCGCGTTCAAGAAGCCTTGGAGGAACAGGATTAGGTCTTGCTATAGTTAAACACGTTGTTAACTTGCTTAATGGGAAAATTGATGTTTATAGTAAAGTAGGGAAAGGGACAACATTCACCATAACACTTCCAATTATTGATTAATACTTCGGGCAACCGAAGTTTTGTTTTTCTTGATATTATTGCAGCTTAATGTTAATATTATTTTTATGGAAAAAATTTTTTGAGGTGAAACAGGTGAAGAATAATGAACTAGTAGTAAAAAATGTATTTATGGGTTCGATAGCACAGGAGGTAGGTATTGAACCTGGAGATTATCTAATAAAGATAAATGGAGTAGAGGTTAAAGATATAATTGAATATAAATATTTGATATATGATGAAGAATTAAATTTATTGGTTAGGAAACATGATGGAGAAGAGTGGGAAATTGAAATAGAAAAGGATTTTGAAGAGGATTTAGGTATTGAGATTATAGATTCTACTATTGAAAATCCTAAAAGATGCCATAATAAATGTATGTTTTGCTTTATCGATCAGCTGCCCCCTAATATGAGAAAGAGTTTGTATTTTAAGGACGACGATTCGAAGCTTTCATTTTTACAAGGCAATTTCATAACCCTGACAAATATGAAAGATGAAGAATTAGAGAGAATAATTAGATATAGAATTAGTCCTATTAATATTTCTGTTCATACAACTAATCCAGATTTAAGAATTAAAATGCTTCATAACAATAAAGCAGGAAGAATTAATGAACAGTTAAAAAAATTAGTTGATGGAGGTATTTTAATTAATTGTCAAATAGTTTTGTGCTATGGTGTAAACGATGGGGATGAACTTTATAAAACTTTGACAGATCTTTCTAGTTATTATCCAAGCATTCAAAATGTAGCGGTAGTTCCTGTTGGAATTACGAAATATAGAGAAAAGTTAGTTAAACTTGAACCATATACTAAGGAAAGGGCGCTTCAAGTTATTGAGTTAGTTAAGCCGCTTCAGGAAAAATTTCTTAATTCACTTGGAACTCCGTTTGCAAGGCTTGCAGATGAATTCTACGTTATGGCTGAAAGGGAACTTCCTGAGGCAGAGCATTATGATGACTTTGAGCAACTTGAAGATGGCATTGGCATGATAAGGTTTTTTGAGTTGAATTTATATGAACAAATTAATGAATTTAATTTTGATGCAAAGGGCAAAAAAATTGCTTTTGTTACCGGAATATCCTTTTTTAATAAATTAAAAGATTATTCAAAATTGATTTCTGATAAATTTAATTTAAACATCGAAGTATTTGCTGTGACAAATGATTTTTTTGGAGAAAGAATAACAGTAGCAGGGCTTTTAACGGGGAGGGATATAATAAATCAATTAAGAAACAAAGTAGCAGGAAAAACATTATTTATTCCTCAAAACGTGTTAAAGGCGGATGAAGATACATTTTTAGACGATGTAACTATAAAGGAAATTGAAGATACTCTTAAAACAAAGGTTATCAAAGTTAAATATACTGGTGAGGATTTAATAGAAAAAATTGCAAAAGAGGTGGTATAGATGGCTAAACCATTAGTAGCTATTGTTGGAAGACCAAATGTTGGAAAGTCGACGCTGTTCAATAAATTAGTTGGCAAAAGGATTGCTATTGTTGAAGATACTCCAGGTGTAACTAGGGACAGAATTTATGCTGAAGTGGAATGGTTAAATCAAAAATTCACTTTAATCGACACGGGAGGCATTGAACCTGAAAGTGAAGACATTATATTAAAACAGATGAAACGCCAGGCACAAATTGCTATTGAAACAGCCGATGTTATTGTTTTTATGGTTGATGGTAAGGAAGGATTAACAGGTTCAGATATAGAAGTTGCTGAAATGCTAAGAAAAGTAAACAAGCCAGTTGTGCTTGTAGTTAATAAAATTGACAATTTGAAACTCGAAGACAATAAATACGAATTTTATAATTTAGGAATAGGAGAACCAATAACTATTTCTGCAGCTTTGAGCTTGGGGCTCGGAGATATGCTTGACGAAATAGTAAGGCATTTTGAAAAAGTTGAAGAAGATGAAGAAGATGAGGCGCTAATTAAAGTTACAATTGTTGGCAAACCTAATGTTGGAAAATCTTCTTTATTGAACAGATTAACTGGAGAAGAGAGGGCTATCGTTAGTGATATTCCAGGAACAACTAGAGATGCAATCGATAGCCTTGTCGAGATTAATGGGGATAAATTTTTGTTTATTGATACAGCCGGAATAAGAAGGAAGAGTAAAATTAAGGAAGAAATTGAGAAATATAGTGTGATAAGGTCCTTAACTGCGGTAGATAGAGCTGATGTCTGCCTTATAATGATTGATGCAACGGAGGGTGTTACTGAACAGGATGAAAAAATAGCAGGAATTGCACACGAGGCAGGTAAAGGTGTTATAATAGTTGTAAACAAATGGGATGTTGTTGAAAAAGATGATAAGACGATGAATGATTATACAAAACAGGTAAGAAATGCATTATCGTTTATGACATATGCGCCTGTGATTTATATTTCTGCAAAAACCGGTCAAAGAATTCCAAGGTTAATTGAATTGATAAAATATGTAGCAGATCAAAATTCTATGAGGATTAAGACAGGTGTATTAAACGAAGTGATTAGCGAAGCTGTTATGATGAAGCAACCTCCAGTTGAAAAGGGTAAGGCGCTCAAAATTTATTATGCTACACAAGTATCAACTAAACCACCTACATTTGCGTTCTTTGTAAATGATGAGGAAATAGTTCATTTCTCCTATGAGCGATATTTAGAAAACCAGATAAGACAGCATTTTGGATTTGAAGGAACCCCTATAAGGATTGTTTATAGGTCTAAGAAGGAGGATTAATTATGAAAATAGCTGTATTAGGTGGAGGAAGCTGGGGAACTGCTATATCTGTTTTGCTATCTAAAAAAGGATATGATATAAATATTTGGGATAGGAATACTGTTTTGATAAGCGATATAAATGAAAAGAGAGAAAATTTAAGGTATCTTCCTGGAATACTCGTCCCATCAAATGTATATGGTGTGTTTGAAATTGAAAAGGCTCTGAAAGATTCAAAAGTTATTGTAATTGCTGTTCCATCGCATGCAGTCAGGGAACTTTGTTCTAGAATTCTCCCGTTTGTAGATAAAGAACAGATATTAGTTAGTTTAGCAAAGGGAATTGAAAACTCTACCCTATTGAGAATGTCGCAAGTAATAAATGAATTTTTCCCTAATAATAGAGTAGCCGTTCTTTCTGGTCCATCCCATGCTGAAGAGGTCTCGAGAGATATTCCTACAGCTATTGTAGCGGCATCGATTGATGAAGATACTGCTAATTTTGTGCAAGATGTATTTATGACCCCAAAGTTTAGGGTTTATACAAATAAAGATGTAATAGGCGTTGAAATTGGAGGGGCAGTTAAGAATATTATTGCCCTTGCGGCAGGAATTTCTGATGGATTAGGATTTGGAGATAATACAAAGGCTGCACTTATGACGAGAGGGATTTCTGAAATTGCACGACTTGGTGTAGCTCTTGGAGCAGATGCTTTGACGTTTGCAGGATTAAGCGGAATTGGAGATTTAATAGTGACTTGCACAAGTATGCATTCAAGGAACAGAAGAGCTGGTATACTTATCGGGCAAGGAAAAAACGTTGAAGAAGCTGTAAACGAAGTAAAAATGGTAGTAGAAGGTATAAATACAACAAAATCTACATATGAACTTGCAAACAAAATTGGAGTGGAAATGCCTATAACTACAGAACTATATAAAGTACTTTTTGAAGGAAAGAATGCTAAATATGCAGTTACTGAGTTGATGTTAAGGGATAAGAAGGATGAGATAAAAGATGTTAATCAAAATTAAGGTGATAAAATGAAAAAATATATTGAACTATTTTGGGTTTTTTTCAAGATTGGAGCCTTTACACTAGGTGGAGGTTATGCGATGATTCCTTTGATTCAAAACGAAATTGTAGAAAAAAAGGGATGGATAAAAAAAGAAGATTTCATCGACCTTCTTGCTGTTGCACAATCAGCTCCAGGACCAATTGCAGTTAATACTGCTATTTTTGTTGGATATAATTTATATGGTATACTTGGGCTATCTATCACAGTTCTGGCAACTATATTACCTTCATTTGTTACTATTCTTTTGATTGCAGCTTTTTTTAGCCAAATAAAAGATAATAATTATGTTGAATTAATTTTTAAGGGGATAAGACCTGTTGTTGCGGGAATGGTATTTGCTTCGGTATTAAAGATGGGCAAAGATATTAAATTTACACTTAGAAGTATATTTATTCCTTCAATTGTTGCATTAGCTGTATGGTTTTATAAAGTAACCCCTATTTTAATTATTTTAACTTCTATGGTTGTTGGTATAATTATAAAAGGGAGAAAATAAATATGATTATATACAAACTTTTTATCACTTTCTTCAAAATAGGGCTATTTAGTTTTGGTGGTGGCTATGCAATGTTGCCATTGATACAGCAACAGGTAGTTTTTATAAATAAATGGCTTACTCAGAGTGAATTTATTGATATAGTTGCAATTTCACAAATTACTCCTGGTCCAATTGCAATTAATAGTGCAACATATATTGGTTATAAGGTTGGAGGTTTTTGGGGTTCATTAATATCAACAACAGGTGTATCATTACCATCAGTTTTAGTTATGATGTTGATTATTAAGTTTATAGAGAAGTTTAAAAAAAGTGACTACATGGAAGCAGCATTTTCAATATTAAGACCAACAGTTTTAGGATTAATTCTTGCTGCTGCACTTTCAATTACTCAAAGTTCAGTAGTAGATATAAAGGGGGCTATAGTTTTTTTAACAGCTTTGGCTGTCTCATTGAAGTTTAAAATAGACCCGATTGCTATTACAATTATAGGCGGGATATTAGGATATGTTTTGTATAAATAGCTAATTTTATAATTAGCTATTTTTTTTGTTCTAAAATAAATTTTAAATAAATATATATGAATTAGATAAAATGTGTTAGGAGGTTGAACTGTGGAGGAATTCAATATATATAAAGACATTGCTGAAAGAACCCAGGGAGATATTTATGTAGGGGTAGTGGGCCCAGTAAGGACAGGTAAGTCAACATTCATAAGAAGGTTTATGGAATTATTAGTTTTACCTAATATCAGTAACGTTCATAAGAAAGAAAGAGCAAAGGATGCACTTCCGCAGAGCGGATCAGGGAAAATTATTACAACAGTAGAGCCTAAATTTGTTCCTAGCGATGAAGCAGTTGAAATTGAGCTTAGTGATAATGCTAAAATGAGAGTTAAAATGGTTGATTGCGTAGGTTTCATGGTTCATGGGGCTACAGGACACTTAGAAAATGACCAGATAAGAATGGTTAAAACTCCATGGTTTGAAGAGGAAATACCTTTTACTGAAGCAGCTGAAATTGGAACGAGAAAGGTTATCAATGAGCATTCAACAATTGGTGTTGTGGTGACTACAGATGGGAGCATAACAGAAATACCAAGAGAGAACTATATTGAGGCAGAAGAAAGAGTTATTAAGGAATTACAAACATTAAATAAACCTTTTATAATAATTTTAAATACAACGCATCCATATAACCCGGATACTATTAACTTAAGAAAGAGCATTGAAGAAAAATATGGAGTTCCAGTTTATATTACCGATGCAGCTAATATGAGAATTGAGGATTTGAACAATATATTTGAAAAGGTTCTACATGAATTCCCTGTCAAGGAAATAGGAATCAAATTGCCTGATTGGGTTGAACACCTTGAAAATGAACATTGGTTGAAGAGAGATTTTATTCTTGCTGTCAAGAATTCAGTTAAATCACTCCTTAAAATTAGAGATATTAAACCGACGATTAACACATATAAAGAATATGAATTTGTAGGAGATGTATCGCTTGACGAGATGCGCCTTGGAGAAGGAAGCGCTACTTTGACAATGAAAGTTAAAGAAGGACTATTCTACAGAGTTTTAGGAGAAATCTCTGGATTTACAATCGGTGGAGAATTTGATTTATTAACTTTGATGAAGGATTTAACTGTGGCTAAACGAGAATATGACAGAATTTCAAATGCATTAAACGAAGTTAAAGAAACTGGATATGGGCTAGTTCCACCTCAGATAGATGAACTAAAGCTTGAGGAACCTGAAATTGTGAGACAGGGAAATAGATTTGGAGTAAAACTTAGGGCAAGTGCTCCGTCGCTTCATATAATTAAAGTTGATGTAGAGACCGAAGTTTCACCAATAGTCGGAACAGAAAAGCAAAGCGAAGAACTAGTTAAATCATTGCTAGATGAATTTGAAAACAATCCACAAAAGATATGGCAGGCGAATATGTTCGGAAAGACGCTTGAAGAGCTTGTCAAGGAAGGATTACAGAACAAGCTTTATAAAATGCCTGACGATGTTCAAGATAAATTGCAAAAGACACTTCAAAAGATAATAAATGAGGGTAATGGTGGATTAATATGCATTATACTATAAAGCTCCCATTTGGGGGCTTTTCTTTATTGTTAGATTGTGATATAATACCCCTACAAGGTATGCGGGAGGGGTATTATGAAAAATATTATTAACAAAAGATTCTTGATTCAAGGAATTATAGGGGTTACGCTGTATGTATTAATTTCTATGTTTCATTTAAGTTTAATCTATATTTTAATTGCAGGAAGTATGATAGGTGTTGTATTTGGAAAGGCATTTTGCAGGTGGATTTGTCCAATTGGTTTTATTATGGAGTTAATGTTTAAAGAAAGTGAAGATAGAAGAAAGCAGCAGATGTATATGTATTACAAAGCAGGATGCCCAATAGCATGGATTAGCGGTTTTTTAAATAAATACAGCATATTCAAAATTAAAAAAGATACTAATACCTGCATAAGTTGCGGGAAATGCGACAGAGTCTGTTATATAACATCTTTAAACCCTGATTTTAGTCTTTACAAAGATGAAAAAATGGATCCAGCCAAAAATTATAAATGTTCTAAATGTCTTGAATGCGTAAAGGAATGCCCTGTAAACAGCTTGAAAGTAGGAATATAGGTAAATTAAAAAGGTCCCTTTGGGACCTTTATTTAAAATGAAAAGTAGTCATTCATCTTTATGCAACCCTGATTTTTAACCTGGCTTTTCTTTTCCTTCTTATTAGAAGTTTTAATTACTATATCTTCCTTTACCTTTGTAATATTGCCGATTTCCATAATATCATCCCTTTCTATCAAATTCAATTTTTCTGGGCTATGTTCGGCTCTAGGTAAAAGATTCATCATTTTTGTGGAAGACCTTTTTTAAGGCTGCCACACCTAACGCTAACATGTTATAACCTCCCAATCAGCAACCGTTTGTTTATATTTATATAATAACACTAACTGTTGTATAATACAAACGTTGCTATTCATTGCTATCTTTGTTTAATCCATTTTATCCAGCGTTAATATCAATAGCTTTGTTTTTCCTCAAATCTCCTTAAATCTTCTCGATTTTCCTACATACTTTGATGTAAAATGCTTGAGTTTTCAAAAAATTAATATTAAAATTGTATTTGTAATGGAGCTAGAATTATTTTATTTATAAAAATATCAAAAACAAAAATAAAAATGAAGGATTTTAATATTTTTTGTAGAATTTTTATATTATGCCTTAGAATTTAAGGAGTGGTTTTATGGGAATAGAACAAAATATAGCTTATATACTTGAAAGAATAGAAAAAGCTGCCAACAGAGCTGGAAGAAATAAAGATGAAATTATTTTAGTCGCTGTAAGTAAAACACATCCTATTGAAAGCATATTAAAGGCTAAGGAGTGTGGTATAAATATTTTTGGAGAAAATAAGGCTCAGGAATTAATCCAAAAGTATCCACTTATCGACGATGTAAAATGGCATTTCATAGGTCACTTGCAGAAGAATAAGGTAAAATATATTATCGACAAAGTTGATATGATTCATTCACTTGATTCAATTGAACTTGCTAAAGAAATCGACAAAAGAGCGGAAAAAAATCAAATTAAGATGAGAGTATTAATTGAAATAAATATAGGTAAAGAGGACTCAAAATCTGGGATATATGAAGAGGAAATATATAGTTTTATGGAAGAATTAACTAAATATAAAAATTTAATAGTATCTGGAATTATGACAATTCCTCCGCTAAATATTGATTCAGATAAAACTAGAGAATATTTCAGACGAATGAGACAAATTTTTGATGAAATAAAAAATTTAAAATATGATAATTTTGACATAAAATATATCTCAATGGGTATGACCGACGATTTTGAAATAGCTATTGAAGAAGGTGCAAATATAATTAGAATTGGAACTGGAATATTCGGCAAAAGAATTTATAAGAGGGAGGGAGAATAATGTCAAATAAGATATTAAGACCTTTTAATAAAGTAATGGGGGTTTTAGGCCTTAGCGAAGAAGAGGATTTTGAAATTGAGGAACAGGAGGAAGAACTTGATATTGAGCCGGTTCATAATAATAGGAATAACAATAAAGTGGTCAGCATAAAAACTTCATTTCCAAAGGTTTTGCTAAAAAAGCCTCAGGATTTGGAAGATACTATTGATATTATTGAGGCAATTAAAGCAAAGAGAATAGCAATATTAAACATGGTTAGTCTTGAACACGCTCTAGCGCAGAGAATGCTTGACATAATTGTTGGAGCTTGTTACGCATTAAATGGCGATATACAAGAAATAGCAAAATCTGTATATCTTGTCGTTCCTGATGCGGTTGAAATTACAAATGAGCTAAGAGAGCATTTAGATAAGAATGCTTTTATTAGTTTATAACATGAAATGGAGGAGTAAATTTGATATACACGTTATTTAGAGCAGTCAATCTTTTTATTGATTTGCTTGAATGGTTAATTTTTATTCAGGTAATTGCATCATGGTTCCCACAAATTAGAAGGAATCAAATTTTCAGATATATTGATTTAATCGTTGAGCCTGTGATGGCTCCTTTTAGAAGTATTCAGTTCAAATTAATGCCCAACACAATGATTGATTTTTCACCAATTTTTGCTTATATAGCACTTGAATTTATAAGAAGAATTTTAGTTAACATATTATTTTAGGTGATAAAATGGAACAAATAAAAGTAGACGGATATTTAATAAATAAAAATATTTATCTTAGTTTTATAAATAAGATTGAACTTGCTAAAAATTATCAAATTGTTTTTACTGATTTTATAAACCCAGAAGAGAAGGCAGCTTTATTGGCCCTTTGCCGGCAAAATGATGTAAATGTTAATTTTTATGGCGATGATAATTTTGAAAGAACTGTGGCAAAATTATTTAAATTAAATGATTACGCTGAATATCCAATAGATGTATTAAAGGTAGAAGGAAATTTTAAATTTGAACGAGTAGAACATAGGGATTATTTAGGAAGCCTTCTCTCATTGGGGATTAAGAGAGAAAAGATAGGGGATATTAATGTATTCGATGATGGAGCAGAAATATATATTTTAAAAGAATTGAGCGATTATGTAATTTTTAATTTGGAAAAAATAAAACATACGACAGTCAAAATAAAAAAAATTGGTTTGAATGAAGCCCGTGAGAAGTTGATTAAGTTTAAAACTTTAAGCTTAAACGTTCCTTCGTTAAGATTAGATGCAATAATATCTGAGCTTACAGGAGAATCCAGAAATAAAGCTTCTGAGATTATTAAGAATGAAAATGTAAAGGTTAATTTTAAGATTATTAAAGAGACCGATAAGAAAGTTGAGCCTAATTCAACAATATCAATCAAAGGATATGGAAGATTTATAGTTGGGGAGTGTTTAGGCGCAACTAAAAGCGGAAGGCTTGTGGTTGAAGCAAAAAAGATAATTTAGGAGGGGTAAAAATGTCTATTACACCAAATGATATTGCGAATAAAGAGTTTAAAAAAGTATTTAGAGGTTATGATATCGATGAGGTTGATGACTTTCTTGAACAAATAGTTGAGGAATACGAAAGAATCTATAAGGAAAATATAACTCTAAAGGAAAAGATAAGTTCTCTTAATGATAAAATAGAACACTATTCAAATATGGAATCAACTTTACAGAATACGCTTGTTCTTGCACAAACAGCAGCTGAACAGGCAAAGGAGAACTCAAGAAAAGAATCTGAAATGATTTTAAAGAATGCTAAGGATAAATCTGAGGAAATAATTAGACAGGCAAATGAAAAGGCTAATAGCATTGTTTCTGAGGCACAACAAAAAGTATTAAACATAAACAAAGAATTTGAAATGTTGAAACAGGAATTTAATATGTTTAAATCACGATTTACTGGGCTATTAAATGCGCAGCTTGAAACTCTTGAGAAATTTGAATAATAAATTATTTATATTGACATGAATTACATATTGTAGTATATTAATGAATAAATTTAGTTAAAAACTATGATAGGGACGAGTAAATAGTATGGGATTTGACAGAGAGTGGGGTAAGGTGAAAGCCCATAAATTGCCAGCTATTGAAAATCACCCTTGAGTTGCAGGCTGAAAAAAGTAAGCCGAGCCGGCGTAGCCGTTATTCATTAGAGTGACAAATTTGGGTGGTACCGCGAGCAGACTTCGCCCCATGGGGGAGGTCTGTTTTTTTTATGGAAAAATAAAAGGGAGGTTATAATATGGATTACAGCAAAACTTTGAATTTGCCACAAACGGAATTTGCTATGCGTGCAAATTTACCACAGAAAGAACCAAATATACAAAAAGAATGGGACGAATTAAATATTTATAAGAGGGCATTGGAAAAGAACAAGAACAATACTCCATTTATACTTCATGATGGTCCTCCATATGCAAATGGGGATATCCATCTCGGACACACACTAAATAAAATATTAAAGGATTTGATTAACAAATATAAGACAATGAGAGGGTATTATGCGCCATATGTTCCTGGATGGGATACTCATGGACTTCCAATTGAGCTTCAGGCGCTTAAAAAACTTGGAATAAAGGTGCATGACGTTTCAACAAACGAATTTAGAAATATGTGCCGTGATTATGCGCTTGAACAAGTTGAAAAACAAAAGGAACAATTTAAGAGACTTGGCGTTATTGGTGACTGGGATAATCCTTATTTAACTCTTGCACCAGAGTTTGAAGCAAAGCAAATAGAGATATTTGGAGATATGGCTGAAAATGGGTATATATATAAAGGACTAAAACCAGTATATTGGTGTCCTTCTTGTGAGACTGCGCTTGCTGAAGCGGAAATAGAGTATGAAGATGAAACTTCTAATTCTATATATGTTAAATTTAGATTGCTTGAGGATAAAGGATTATTCAGCAATCTAGGATTAAGTTTAGATAATATATATTATGTAATCTGGACTACTACAACTTGGACATTGCCTGCGAACCTTGCAATTTGTTTGGGGCCGGATTTTGAATACGTTCTTGCAAAATTTGATAATGAAGTTTATGTAGTTGCTAAAGAGCTGCTCGAATCTTTAAAGAAGGTAGCAAAACTTGAAAATGAAGAGATAATTGCATCCTTTAAAGGAAACCAACTTGAAGGACAGGTTTGTCATCATCCATTCTTTGATAGAGAATCAATAATTATAGTTGGGGACCACGTTACTTTAGAATCGGGAACTGGATGTGTTCACACTGCACCTGGACACGGTGAAGAAGACTTCTATATTGGTCAAAAATATGGATTAGATGTCTTGAATCCTGTAGATGGAAAAGGTAGATTTACTGAACAGGCAGGAAAATATGCTGGCTTGACTTATAAAGAAGGCAATAAAGCAATTTTACATGATTTAAGAGAAAGCAATATGCTTTTAGCAGAAGAAAAAATAAGCCACTCCTACCCTCATTGCTGGAGATGCAAAAATCCAATTATATTCAGAGCGACTGAACAATGGTTTGCATCAATAGAAGGTTTTAGAAATAAAGCAATTGAATCCATAAAGGAAGTTAACTGGATTCCTGAATGGGGAGAAGACAGAATTGAAAGCATGGTTGCTGACCGCGGCGATTGGTGTATATCAAGACAAAGAACATGGGGTGTTCCTATTCCAATATTCTATTGTGAAGACTGTGGAAAGGAACTTGTAAGCAAGGATATTATTTATCACGTTGCAGAAATTTTTAAAGCTAAAGGTTCAAATGCATGGTTTGAAATGAGTCCAAACGAATTGCTGCCAGACGGAGTTAAATGTTCATGTGGTAGCAGCAGCTTTAGAAAAGAAACAGATATTATGGACGTTTGGTTTGATTCAGGCTCAAGTCATGTTGGAGTTCTTGAAACAAGAAGCGACCTTTCCTGGCCTGCTGACCTTTATCTTGAAGGAAACGACCAATACAGAGGATGGTTCCAGTCTTCATTACTAACTTCAGTAGCGACAAGGGGAAAAGCTCCGTATAAAACAGTAATTACACATGGAATGGTTGTTGACGGAGAAGGCAAGAAGATGTCTAAATCGTTGGGCAATGGAATCGACCCTCTTGATGTAATAAAGGAATATGGAGCCGATGTATTGAGACTTTGGGTTTCATCAGCAGACTATAAGAGCGATGTTAGAATGTCAAAGGATATTTTAAAGCAGCTTTCAGAAGTCTATAGAAAGATTAGAAATACAGCAAGGTTTCTTTTAGGTAACCTTTCAGATTTCAATCCTGACAAGGACATGGTAAATTATGAGGAAATGAACGAACTTGACAAGTGGGCATTGCTAAAATTACAACATCTAATTAAGGATGTTACTGATGCCTATGAAAATTATGAATTCCATATTTTGTATCATGATATTCATAATTTCTGTGTAGTTGATATGAGTAATTTCTATCTTGATATTATAAAGGACAGATTGTATACAGAAAATCCATCTTCAAGAGAAAGACGTGCTGCACAAACTGTTTTATATGATATACTTGATGCTCTTGTAAAGATGATTGCACCTGTTCTTTCGTTCACAGCAGATGAAATATGGAAGTATATGCCTAAGTCAAGCAAGAATGATTATGTAAGCGTTCATCTTGCTGATTGGCCAGCTGTAGAAGAAAAATACGTTGATAAGGAACTTGAGAACAGATGGGATAATATTCAAAGAATAAGAGCAGAGGTTCTAAAGGCCCTCGAACAAGCAAGAGTAAACAAAGTGATAGGTCACTCGCTTAACGCTCGAGTAGATATATACGCAGAAGGTGAAACTTATAATTTCTTGAACGAAATTAGAAATTATTTGGAAACCGTATTTATAGTTTCAAAGGTTAACCTGATTGAAGGAATGAAAACAGCACCTGAAAATGCATATAAGGGTGAAGAAATTAAAGAAATTGCAGTTTCAGTAACTCAAGCTGCTGGAGAAAAATGCGAAAGATGCTGGATATACAGCGAAACAGTAGGGAATGATGCTGAACACCCAACTCTATGCTCAAGATGTGCAACTGTTGTTAGAAGCTTATAAATTTTGGTGAAATAATTTATACCCCATGATATGATTTCAATTAGCTCGACTTATGAATTAAACGATTAAAAGAACGAGCTTATACTGACGAAATCAATCATGGGGCGTTTTATGCAATTTAAATTGCAAAGTTAGACTTTATATTTATGGTCCAAAAATAAAGAAAATAGAAAATTTGTAATCGCAGCTACAGCAAAAATTAAAGAAAATAAAAAGTTTGCAATATCTAAAAATCCTTCAGTTGCAGTTTTGCCTTTGTAAAAACTTAAAATAGAAATTAAGATGAAGATTAAGCCTGGAATATATTTAACAAGCCTAATTCTTTTAAATAACCTAAAAAACATATAAGTCAATATAGCTGATATTAATGATGTTGCAACTATTAATGTTAAAAATCTACCCATTCGATCACCTCTGTTTTTAATTTACTTATATTATCCTACAAAATATATTCTTTTATCAAGTTTGTGGTATAATATTCTTAAAATAATTTTTAGAGGTATGTAGTATGAAGGAAATTAAGGTGAACGCCTCAAAAAAATATAGCATATATATCACTTCAGATTCGAATTTGTTGAGGACAATTGTTGAACTTAACAAAATACACTCAGTCTTTATTGTTACAGATGAAAATGTATATAATTTACATAAAAATTTATTAGATACCATCAGCAATTTAATAAGCGGAATATATATAATTCAGCCAGGTGAAAAAAGTAAAAGTATTGAAACGATTATGGGAATTTATGATAAAATGATAAATTTGGGCATAGGTAAAAAAACTTCAATAATAGCGTTTGGAGGCGGAGTCGTAGGTGACATAGCAGGGTTTGTTGCTTCTACCTATATGAGAGGTTTAGATTTGATTCATATCCCAACAACACTGCTGGCACAGTGCGACAGCAGTATTGGTGGAAAAAATGGATTTGATTTTTTAAAAATAAAAAATATAATAGGCACTTTTCATCAGCCCAAATTCATATTTTCAGAAGTTAATTTATTAAAAACATTGGAGGAAAGACAATTTATAAACGGATTAGCCGAAGTTATAAAATATGGAGTAATCAGTGATAAGAATTTGTTTGAATATTTGTTTCAAAATAGGCGAGCAATTTTAGAGATGGAATGCGACAAACTAATTCATATAGTTTATCAAACTTCAAAAATCAAGGCATCGATTATAGAAAAGGATGAACTGGATTTGGGGGAAAGACATATTCTTAATTTTGGACACACAATAGGGCATGCAATCGAGAGCATAATGAATTTCGAGATACTGCATGGTGAAGCTATAGCTATTGGAATGCTTGTAGAATCATACATGGCATATAAACTTGGATATTTAAGAAGAGATGAATATGACAGAATTGCAACCTTGATTAGATATTTTAAATTACCAACTAATATAAAATTAGAGAATTATGATGAATTATTCTTATATATGAATATGGATAAGAAAAGAACTACAAATCAGTTAAAATTTGCTTTGCCTAAAGGAATAGGAAATGCTATAATTACAACTGATTTAAATGAAGCTTTAATTAAGGACTCGATAAAAAACTGCCTGGGAGGTTAATTTATGATAGGAATTATTGGAGCGATGGAAGAAGAAGTATTAAAAATTAAAGACATGATGGTCGTAGAAAGAATCGAGAAAAAGGCTAATATGGAATTTTTCATGGGAAGATTCTTAAATAAAGATATAGTAGTCGTTAGAAGCGGCATAGGAAAGGTAAATGCAGCAATATGCACACAAATTTTGATTGATGATTTTAATGTAGATTATGTTATAAATACCGGTGTTGCTGGAAGAGTAAATGAAAAACTAAATCCTGGCGATGTTGTAATTTCAAAAGATTTAGTTCAACACGATGTAGATGGGACTTGTATAGATTACAAACCCGGACAAATACCTCGAATGGTCGATTACTTTTTTAGAGCTGATGAGAGGTTAATTGATGCTGCTCTAAAGGCAACAAAGGACATTACTGAATTTGACGTATACATTGGAAGAATTGCAACAGGCGATCAGGTTATAGCAGATTCAAAAAAATTAATTTGGCTTAAAGATACATTTGACGCGCTTGCAGTAGAAATGGAAGGTGCGGCAATCGCCCATACTTGTTATGTTAATGGTGTTCCGTTTGTGGTTATTAGGTCAATATCGGATTTTGCTGATGAAAATCATGCTGCCGATTATGATAAGTATATTAATATTGCAATTGAAAACTCTATTTCAATATTGAACAATATGATTGAACAACTGTAGGTGGTAATATGGTAAAGAAAATTACTAAGGGGTCCAGAAAAAATAATGAAAAACTATTGATGATTGCAGGGCCTTGCAGTGTTGAGAACTATGAAGTTATGGATAAAACGGTTTCTTTCTTAAAAAATTTAGGAGTTGAATACATTAGAGGAGGAGCGTTTAAGCCACGAACTTCACCTTATAGTTTTCAAGGTCTTGGAATGGAAGGCGTTGAAATATTAAAGGATATGAAAACTAAATATGGTGTTAAGATAGTTTCTGAAGTTTTAGACATAAGGGACCTTGAAGAAATGATTAACTCTGTCGATGTTATACAAGTTGGCTCGAGAAATATGTATAATTATCCACTGTTAAAAGAGATAGGCAAAACTAATAAGACGATTTTATTAAAAAGAGGCATTTCCGCAACGATAGAAGAGTGGTTAAATGCGGCTGAATATATAGCACTTGAAGGTAATGATGATATAATACTCTGTGAGAGAGGGATTAGAACATTTGAAAATTATACTCGAAATACGCTTGATTTAAATGCTGTTCCAGTCGTTAAAGAAAGGACCAGTCTACGCATTATAGTAGACCCAAGCCATGGAACCGGAAGAAGAGAGCTTGTTTATCCAATGAGCCTTGCATCAATTGCTGCAGGAGCTGATGGCCTATTGATTGAAGTTCATCCAGAACCGGAGAATGCTCTCTCAGATGGCTTTCAATCTGTAAATTTTGAGGAATTTGAACTTATATATAAAAGGGCGAATGAAACATTTAAATGTGTTCATAAGAGGTGATTTTATGGACTTGATTTCTAACAAATCAAATGAACTAAAAGGAGAGGTCAAGCTTCCTGGTGATAAATCTATTTCACATAGAGCAGCTATTATATTGCCACTGTGTCATGGAGATGCAGTGGTTAATAATTTTTTATTTGCAGAGGACACTGTTAATACTTTGAATGTGATGAAGATGCTCAATGCTAGAATTAAAATTAGAGAAAATGGTATTCACATAAATTCAAATGGCATAAATGGGCTAAAAAAAGCAAATAAATTATTGTATGTTGGAAACTCTGGGACATCGATTAGATTGTTGTCGGGATTATTATCTGCATTAGATGGCAAATTTGTGTTGTATGGTGATAATTCTCTTCAAAAAAGACCTATGAAAAGAATTATTAAACCCTTAAATTTAATGGGAGCTAGAATAAAGTCTCTTTACGATAATGATTTAGCACCGTTGATAATTGATGGCGGAAGATTAAAGGGTATTGAATATAATATGGAAGTTCCATCGGCGCAGGTTAAGTCGGCATTGCTGTTAGCTGGTTTATTTGCAGAAGGAAAAACAGCAGTTGAAGAAATACAAAAAACAAGGGACCATACCGAAAGAATGCTTAAATTTCTTGGAGCAGATATATCAATTGAAGACAATATAATTAATATAAAATCTGGTAATTATTTATTAGCAAAGGATATAGACATTCCGGGAGATATAAGCTCAGCGGCATTTATTATTGCTGCTGCTGCATTAACTGAGAACTCAGAAATAATTATACATGATGTGTTGCTGAATGAAACAAGAACAGGATTTATAGATATATTTAAAATGATGGGTGGAGAAATAGAAATTATTCAACATGGAATATCTAATAACGAACCAACAGGAAGCATTATAATTAAGAGCAGCAAATTACGTGGAATAAAAATAAGCGACGAATTTATTCCGAGGCTTATTGATGAGATACCATTGATTTCAGTATTAGCTGCCTTTGCAGATGGTGAAACTATAATTCATGATGCTAAGGAATTAAGATATAAGGAAAGCGATAGGATAAAATCGATAATACATAATCTAAATATTATGGGGACGCATGTTGAGGAATTTGAAGATGGAATGCTTATAAGAGGGAACACATATACTAAAAAAGACGAATACAATTTTGAATCCTTTGACGACCATAGAATAGCAATGGCTTTTTCTTTAGTTGGATTGATATTGGGTAATACAAAAGTTATAGGATGTGAAAATGTAAGAACTTCTTTTCCTGAATTTGTGCAAATATTGGCTTCATTAGGAGCAAAAATATATTCAATTTATTAATATAATAATTAATTACAATAAATTATCAGCCCTTGAGCGATTATAAAGGTATCATCTCATAAATTAATTACGCTTTATTTTTCGTTCAAGGGCTTTAATTTATTTAATCGTGTCTAAAAACTAAAATTATTCTATTTTTAAGTTCAAAGCTTTCACAACTGCAGTAACTATTATTACTGCGACAAGCATTTCAAGTATTCCATTTTTTAATGCTATAATTAATAGGAATTTCCCTAACGTTTCTATTGCAATTTTTCTTATGTTTGAAAAAGCTGAAGCTGCAAAAAAATAAATCATAGACAAAACAAGAACGGTATTAGTTATAGTTCCTAGAGCAGCTGTAACTGATGCATTTTTGCTTTTTTTGTAAACAATAGAAGATACTATGCCTATCATTATTCTTGGAAAAATCGATACTAAAGGGTTAATAAATACTGGCGCCAATGGACCTGATAGATTGCTGATAAGGCTTGATACTCCAAAAATTAACCCAACTATTATTCCGCCAAGCATTCCTTCAACTATTGCAGCAATTATTACCGGGATATGCATAAAAGTAATTCTAATTGCTCCAAGCTGAATGTAACCAAAAGGAGTAAAGCTCATAAAAATAGCAATAGCACTTAAAAGGGCTATTCGCGTCAATTTCTTTACAGAAATTTGACTTTTAATTTGAGTATTAATTTGCATAAAAACACCTCCATGTTCCGGCCTTAAAGGTCCAGACATATTATAATTTTATTTTAACAGCAAATGGAAATATAATCAATTTAAATTACATAAGAAAAATTAAATTAGGCAAACTAATAATGGAGGGTTTTATATGATTAATAACGATGAAATAGAAGTTCTTAATAAAATATCTTCTCAGCTTGAAAGGGCAAAGTTCGGAGAATATATTGATTTAATGCAAAACCCTTCAAGGATGATTTTCTTAAATTTTGTTTCAGGAATTGCAAGGGGATTTGGAATAGGTATAGGTTTTACTATATTAAGTGCACTCGTTGTTTTTGTCCTACAAAGGTTGGTAGTTCTGAACTTGCCTTTGATTAGCGGTGTTATTTCGGAAATAATAAGGCTTGTTAAATATAGAGTCCCATAAGGAGTGATGAATTTGGAAGCTTCAAAAATTGAAAAATATAAAGGCAAATTGCAAAATGAAAGAGAAAATTTAATGAAGACTATTAATTCGATGTATGAGAGTGGATTGGCCGCACCACAGAGGGAAGAAATAGGTGAATTATCAGTTAACGATAATCATCCCGCTGACGTAGGAACAGAAATGTTTGATAAGGAAAGAGGTTTTGCTCTTTTATCAAATGAAAAAAACATGTTAGTTCAAATAGATAATGCTCTAGAAAGAATTGAGAATGGAAACTATGGAGTATGTGAAGTATGCGGCAAAGAGATAGAAGAGGAAAGGCTTGACTTTCTGCCATATGCATCAAGATGCGTAAAGTGCGAGAATGAAAAAGTTAATCACAATACCTTTAGATACGACAGACCAGTAGAGGAAGGAGTTCTTAATTATCCCTTTGGAAGAAGCTTTAATGATATAAGCGAATCAGTTGAATATGATGGGGAGGACGCATGGCAGGATGTTGACGAGTTTAATAAAATACCAAAATTTAAAAGAAATTACGAGGATGAATATATAAGTGGAACTGTAGAGGAGACAGACAATATTAGCAATCAACAGTATAAAAATCAATTGCCATAAAAAGAGACTTGCAACATTGCAAGTCTTGTTTTATGATTTTAATAGCGACTTAATGAAATGGGGGATACTATGCAACTAGTTTTTATTGCCTTGATATTTTTAATCGATCAATTAACAAAGATATTAGCAAAAACAAAATTACTTTATTCCAACGGTGTGAATATTATTAATGGAGTATTTGAATTTGTGTATGTTGAGAATAGAGGTGCAGCGTTTGGAATTCTTAAAAACAAGAAGTTTTTTCTTGTTGGAGTAACAACATTTGTTATCGGAGGAATGCTTTACTATTTGTTTACAAATAAAGAATTAAACAAATGGTATCGAGCAAGTCTGATTTTGATAGTAGCAGGTGCGATTGGGAATCTTTATGACAGAGTATTTAGGGGTTATGTAATCGATTTTATTCATGTTTATTATAAAACTTTTTTTGATTTTCCAGTGTTTAATATTGCTGATATTTCAGTGGTTATTGGAACTTTTTTACTTGCTTTAACTATGCTTTTTACAAAAGAATGATGGAGTGATTTTATGTCAGATGGTAAAATCTTTATAGTAAATCAAGAAGATGTAGGGATGAGAATAGATGTTTTTTTAAGTGATAAAATAGTAGATATGTCTCGTTCAAGAATTCAAAAGCTGATAGAAGAAGAAAAAATTATAGTCAATGATAAAATAACTAAGAGCAATTATAAATTAAGATTAAATGACGTAATAAAAGTAGAAATACCAGAACCTGTCAAGTTGGAAATACAGGCTGAAGATATTGATATCGATATTTTATACGAGGATGACGACGTTGTAGTTGTAAATAAACCTCAGGGGATGGTAGTTCATCCTGCCGCTGGTAATTATACTGGAACATTAGTTAATGCACTGCTAAAAAAATGCAAATCATTGTCTGGAATAAATGGAGTGATAAGGCCGGGAATAGTTCATAGGATTGATAAGGATACTTCTGGGGTTCTTGTTGTGGCAAAGAATGATTTGGCTCATCAAAATTTGGCAGAACAAATAAAAGAACACTCAGTTAATAGAATTTATATAGCCTTAACTGAAGGTGTTGTAAAAGAGGATTACGGCACTATAGACAAACCTATCGGAAGGCATCCTGTTTTAAGAAAAAAAATGGCTGTTGTAGAAAATGGAAGAAGGGCAGTAACTCATTTTAAAGTATTAGAAAGATTCAAGGAAAACACTTTGATTCAAGCCAAGCTTGAAACTGGAAGAACTCATCAGATTAGAGTCCATATGGCATCTATAGGACACCCGTTAGTTGGAGATCCAGTTTACGGTTACAAAAAACAAAAGTATAAATTGCAGGGTCAAGCGCTACATGCAAAGACACTTGGATTTGTTCATCCAAGAACAGGAGAATATATGGAATTTTCAGCAGAACTTCCAGAGTATTTTACAGATTTAATAGAAAAATTAAGAAAAATAACTTGATTATTGTAGAAATATGTGGTATTTTAATATAAAGGTTACCTTTAAACAGTCCAGTGAGGCTGTAAGGAGTGGGATAAGAAAATATGAAAGTATTGCCGACTTCTTACAGCTGCCTGTAGGAAGTTTTTTTATTAAAGGGGTGAGAAGATGCGAGAAAAGGCGGTGCTTTTAGATGACAAAAGCATACAAAGAGCACTAGTGCGTATATCTCATGAAATTATTGAGAAAAATAAAGGTGTAGAAAATGTTGTTCTTTTAGGAATCAAAACAAGAGGGGTTCCATTAGCAAAAAGAATTGCCAGTTATATTGAATCCTTTGAAGGGTTTATGGTTCCTGTTGGAACAGTAGACATCTCATTATACCGTGACGATTTAACTGAAAAATATGAAGAACCACATGTTGAAAAAAACAAACTTGACTTTGACATTAAAGGCAAGAAAGTAATACTAGTAGATGATGTAATATTTACAGGAAGGACTGTAAGAGCTGCTTTGGATGCAGTGATGGATTTAGGACGACCAAAATCAATTCAACTTGCGGTATTGGTAGACAGAGGGCATAGGGAACTGCCAATAAGACCAGATTATGTTGGGAAAAATGTCCCAACTTCTTTAAACGAAGTAATAGAAGTTAGGCTTAATGAGACAGACAACGAAGATAAGGTTATTATTATTGAAAAATAACCTTTAAATTAGTCCAGCGAGGCTAATAAGGGGAGAAATCCCCAATACAAGAAAGGGGAGCTTAAAATGAAAAATTTTATCGATGTTAACGAAAAACCATCTTTAGGTAAGGCTATTCCACTTAGCCTTCAACACCTATTTGCAATGTTTGGTGCATCAGTGTTGGTTCCAATATTATTTCAAATCGATCCATCTCTTGTATTGATTTTCAATGGAATTGGAACATTACTTTATATTTTCATTACTAAAGGCAAAATACCATCCTATTTAGGTTCAAGTTTTGCATATCTTGCACCTACTTTCTATATAATGCAAAAGTTTGGATACGAATATGCGCTTGGAGGATTTATAGCTAGTGGATTGATATTTATATTAGTTGCGGTAATAGTAAAATATACAGGTGTAGAATGGTTAAACAAATTGTTTCCTGCAGCTTCTATGGGTGCTATAGTTGCTATAATAGGTCTAGAATTGGCACCAGTTGCAGCAGATATGGCTGGATTTACTGCCAAAGCACTAGATATAAAGGTTATAACTGTATCGCTAATTACATTTATAACTGTTGTATTGGGTTCTGTAGTATTTAAAGGATTCTTGAAGGTTATACCTGTTCTAATTGGTATTATTGTTGGTTATGTAAGTGCATTTGTGCTAGGATTGGTCAATTTTGATTCAGTCTTATCAGCTAATGTGTTTGTATTGCCACATATATATGCTCCTAAATTTAACCCCATAGCAATATTGACTATTGTTCCAGCTACATTTGTTGTGCTTGCTGAACATATAGGGCATCTTGTGGTTACAAGCAACCTTGTTGGAAGGGATTTATCAAAAGACCCGGGGCTTCACAGGTCGTTATTAGGAGATGGATTATCTACAACAATTTCAGGATTATTCGGTTCTGTCCCAACGACTACTTATGGTGAAAATATTGGAGTTATGGCTATAACAAAGGTTTATAGCGTCTGGGTAATAGGTGGAGCTGCTATTATCTCAATTATCCTTTCATTCTTTGGTAAATTATCAGCATTGATACAGGGCATACCAACGCCTGTAATTGGAGGAGTATCGCTTCTATTATTTGGTGTAATAGCTACATCAGGATTTAGAATGCTTGTAGAAGAAAAAGTAGATTACAGCAAACCCAAGAATTTGATTTTAACCTCAGTTGTTATGACAATTGGTTTAAGTGGCGCCCACTTAAACATAGGTCAGGTTCAGCTTAAGGGTATGGCACTAGCAACTATCGTTGCTATAGTTATAAACTTGTTCTTTATACTATTTGAAAAATTAGGTGTAATGAATGAATGATTTAGTGCCGGAATTATCCGGCACTATGTTTTTATTAGAATTATAAAAATAAAATAACACAAAATAATATTAAATAATTTTGTGAAATAAATTATGAGGTGATATAATGGAAAAATTAAAATTTATTGAGTTAAATGTTTCTAAGGAAATTTTAAGGGCAATAGAGGAGTTAGGATTTGAAGAAGCAACACCTATTCAATCCAGGGCAATTCCGGTTATTCTTGAAGGTAAGGATGTAATAGGGCAAGCTCAGACTGGAACAGGCAAAACTGCAGCATTTGGAATACCTGTTCTGGAAAAAGTTGATTCTACATTAAAGTCTCTTCAATCGATAATTCTTTGTCCGACAAGGGAACTTGCGGTTCAGGTTTCTGAAGAACTTAAAAAACTATCTAAATATAAAAGAGGGATCAACGTATTGCCAATATACGGCGGGCAGTCAATTGACAGACAGATTCATGCCCTTAAAAAGGGTGTCCAAATAATTATCGGAACTCCTGGAAGAGTGATTGACCATCTTGACAGGGGAACATTAAAACTAGACAACGTTAAAATGTTCGTGCTTGATGAAGCAGATGAAATGCTTAATATGGGCTTTATTGAAGATATAGAATATATTCTTGAAAAAACACCCGAAGATAAGCAGACGGTTTTGTTTTCAGCAACAATTCCAGAACCGATATTGAAATTAACAAAGAAATATTTGAAAAATCCTGAATACATAAAAGTAATTCATAAGGAGCTGACTGTTCCCACGATAGAACAGGGATATTTTGAAGTTAAGGAAGGCGACAAAATAGAAGTATTATCTAGATTATTAGATATTCACAATCCAAACTTAGCCTTAGTATTTTGCAATACAAAGAAAAAAGTTGATGATGTAGTAAACAGCCTTCAGGCAAGAGGCTATCTAGCGGATGCACTTCATGGTGATATGAAACAATCTCAAAGGGACAGGGTTATGTCTAAGTTTAGGAATGGACAAATAGACGTGTTGGTTGCAACGGATGTCGCTGCGAGAGGGATAGACGTTGAAAATGTAGAAATGGTATTTAATTATGATGTTCCACAGGACGAGGAGTATTATGTTCATAGAATTGGCAGAACAGGAAGAGCGGGTAAGGAAGGAAGAGCATATTCTTTTGTAGCCGGAAAAGAAATTTATAAATTAAGAGATATACAAAGATATGCTAAGACAAAAATAAAACTACTAAAGGTTCCAACTTTACACGATGTTGAGGAGTCCAGAGCTAATCTAATTATAGATAGAATCAAGACCACGATAAATGAAAATAATCTTGAAAAGTATAGTGATATAGTTGAAAGAATAGTTGGAGATGATTATACTTCGCTTGACGTTGCTGCAGCTTTACTAAAAATGGTAATTAATCTTGACAAGAAGGCAGACGATGTTGATAAGGAATTTGAAAGGACAGGTGCAGAACCTGGAATGGTAAGGTTGTTTATAAATGTAGGTAGAAACCAAAGAATAAGCCCAAGGGACATAGTAGGTGCTATCGCAGATAAAGTTAGAATTCCAGGGGATTTAATAGGAAGCATTGATATTTATGAAAAATTCTCGTTTGTAGAAGTTCCGGCCGAATATGCAAAGGAAGTTCTTGAAATAATGAAGGACAATACTATTAAGGGTAAAAAGGTAAATGTAGAAGTAGCTAAGGGTAAGTGATTATTTTAAACATATGAATAGCCCCATGATGGATTTTAAACTTTAAGTTAGTAAAATTAAATCTATCATGGGGTTAAGTTTTTAATTTATGATATTACTTG